>JBOGOW010000128.1:0-8973 GCA_050748285.1 Pyrinomonadaceae bacterium | reverse complement strand
TCGTTTTCCCGCCCGCCGGAACATATTGGGTGCAGCCTCTTGCCAATTCATCGCTCGTCGAAGAATTTCCGCTTATCGTAACCGACGCTGCAAACGCAAACGCCGCTCCGCCGCCTGACCAAATTTCTGAAACGATAAACTAGACGGTGAGACGAATTGTTATCACACTGTTACGAATAAATGAGCTGCCTTTGACAGAGTCTTTTTTGCGAATAAGATATATGAACACCAAGTTATTTATTAGGAGAGCGGAATGAATCAGCAATCGATAATCGCAGCAGCAGAAAGTTTTGGTCTGAGCGTTGAAACCACAAGGATTCCGGGGCACGAAGATGCATTCAAAGTCTTTAAAGGTGTAAAACAGGTTTTCGTCGGCACCCAATCCGCAGTACGCGAATTCTTATCCGCATACGAAAAGGAACGCCCGGGACTTTACGAAGGAAGCATTTATAATTATAAAGAATAATAATCCCCGCCGCACGATCAAATTTCCAAAACGATCAACTGATCGCGAATTCGCACGCTGTTTGAAAAAATTTGCCACAAAAAGCACAAAGCGCTCAAAAGATAGTGTACGCATGTAGCGCAAATCTTTTGAATTAAAGAAATTCTTTTGTGGATTTTGTGCCTTTTGTGGCGGAATAATTCCCGTTAGCGGTCGTTGCGGGATATTGGGAGCGTGATGGCTAGGCGATAGATGGCGGCATCATCGACATCGATTTCTTTTGACGCAGAAGCATCTTTTAACTTGGCGGTAACGCGAAGTTTTGCAGAGCCTTCGGGACGCCGAAAGCTGAATTCGCCGGACGTGTTTGTGTAGGTGCTGGCAAGCGATTTCGCAGAGCCGTCGGGGTTAATTTGTTCGAGCTTTATGCTCGCTCCGGTAACACTCGAACCTTCCTTGAAAAAAACGCCGCCCTGGACGATAACAAACGAACCGCGATCGACCGAAAGGACGAGCCGACTGCCAAGATCGCGAACTTTCGAATCGACTTCGACGTCGTGCAAAACTCCCAGGCTGTAACCATTCGCTTCAAAAGTAAGGTTATATTTCCCGGCCGTAATGCCTATGATCGTGAAATCGCCTTTCGAATCTGACGATGCAGTCCGAATTTCCTTTCCGTCCAGTCGCAAGGTTATCGTTGCATTCGGAATGCCCTTGCCGTTCGGCGCCCGCACTTTGCCTTTCACGCCGCCGCCTTGAGCGAAAGTAAATGCGGAAAGAGCAATGAACGCTGTGAATAAAAATAAAAGATTTCTGGTCATGCTGTTGCGGTTAGCCGATTTTCGGCTGCAACATCATTGATGATGTCATCCAGGCTTCGGGTTGGCTGATAACCGATAAGGCGTTTCGCTTTTGCAAGGTTTGGAACGCGTCGGCGCATATCTTCAAAGCCGTCGCCATAAGCCTCTTCGTACGACACGTATTTTATTTCGCTCTTGCTACCCGTCAGCGAAATTGCACGTTCGGCAAGCCCGAGGATCGAGATCTCCTGATCGTTTCCGAGGTTGATGACCTGGCCAAAACATTCCGGCGTTTCTAGTAGTTTGACGAGGCCTTCGACGACGTCGAGGACGTGGCCGAAGCAACGCTGCTGCGTGCCGTCGCCGTGAACCGAGATCGGTTCGTTTTTGAGCGCGGCGTGGACAAAACGCGGAACGACCATTCCATACTGCCCCGTTTGACGCGGGCCTACCGTGTTAAAAAGCCGCACGACGACTGCCGGAAGGCGCGTTTCTTTCCAATGCGCGAGGGCAAGGAATTCGTCCAAAGTTTTTGCACATGCATACGCCCAGCGATGCTTGTCCGTCGCACCAGTGAGCAGATCGTCGTTTTCTGAAAAGGGAATCGTCGCACCTTTTCCGTAAACTTCCGAAGTACTCGGAATAAGCACGCGTTTGCGGTAACGCGAACAGAATTTCAGGATAACATCGGTTCCGTGAAAGATCGTTTCAATGGTTTTCACCGGCTGTTCCATTATGAGCCGGACACCGACCGCGCTTGCCATGTGGAATACCCGATCTGTTTCGCGGATAAGCTCTTCCATTAACGGCTGATTCAAAACCGTGTCTATAATCAGCCGGAAGCCTTTTTTATCTTCGAGGTGGGCGACGTTCGAATAACGCCCCGTCGAAAGATCGTCGATGACCGTAATTTCGTTTCCGTCTTTTATTAGCCGATCTGCCAAATGGCTGCCGACAAATCCGGCACCGCCTGTGATTAATATTTTCATTCGCTGTGTAATCTACCTTTCTTCGAGCTTCTCAATCCTTTCAACTTGAGATATTGATGCACTACTAAGTTTGGCAGTTAATTCTTTTAGACCGATGATTTCCGCTTCGGTTTTTATTTGTGAATCAATGAGTGCGTTCATTTTGAACTCAAATTCTTCGCGCGACTGTCGCATACCCAGATCAAAATTATCCATTCGTTCATCGTGTCTGAGAAGCAAATCCTTAATGATCACAATTGCGTTTTCTACACGATCAACTCGTTCTTCGATTTTCATATCTTTCTATCAAACTCTAACGTAGGAACTATTGATTCTTCACTCTTTTATAGAAATAGGCAACTGTTTTTGACAAGCCTTCGGCCAGTGGAACTTTAGGCGACCAGTTTAACAAATTCCTAGCTCGTTCGATATTTGGCTGACGCTGTTTCGGGTCGTCCTGCGGCAGGGGAAGATGTTTTATCTTGATCTCTTTTCCGCAGGCTTTTGCGACCTCATCCGCAAGTTCATTCATAGTGAACTCGCCGGGATTGCCTAGGTTGACAGGCAGATGAATGTCATCGGCCTCGGCGTTCATAAGTCGAATGATGCCATCGACAAGATCGCTGACGTAACAAAACGAACGCGTCTGCGTCCCGTCGCCGTAAACCGTTAGTTCATCACCGCGAAGAGCCTGAACGATAAAATTCGAAACTACGCGACCGTCGTTTTCGAGCATCCGTTCGCCGTAAGTATTGAAAATGCGGACGATACGCGTATCGACGTTGTTCTGCCGATGATAGTCCATCATCAAAGTTTCGGCGACGCGCTTGCCTTCATCGTAACAGCTTCTAAGGCCGATAGGGTTGACGTTGCCGAAATAATCTTCGGTCTGCGGATGAATCAGCGGATCGCCGTAAACCTCGCTCGTCGATGCCTGCAGAATACGCGCCCTTACACGCTTTGCAAGCCCAAGCATATTTATCATGCCCATCACGCTCGTTTTGACGGTCTTCACGGGATTATATTGGTAATGAATCGGCGATGCCGGGCACGCGAGATTATAGATCTGATCGACCTCGAACATTATCGGCTCTGTTACATCATGGCGGACGAGTTCGAAATCTTTGTTATCGAGCAGATGCGCGATGTTTGCTTTTCGGCCGGTGAAAAAATTATCCAGGCACACGACCTCGCTGCCTTCATTCAAAAGCCTTTCGCAGAGATGCGAGCCGATAAATCCGGCACCGCCGGTAACCAATATTCTCATAAATGGACAATGGATAATTGACAGTGGACAATAAAAACCCGAAACCATTGTCCACTATCCGTTGTCAAATTTCCATTATTTAAGGTATTTTTCGAAGAAAGCCAAAATGCGTTCGTATTCGTCGGTCCAGCTCTCGGGGCGGACGAATCCGTGATTTTCCGCCGGATATAGCATCGCTTCAAAATACGGCGTTTTCCCAAGCCGGATCAACTTTTCGATCATCTGCATCGAATCCTGCACGTGCACGTTGTCATCGACCATGCCGTGCAGTATTAACATTGGTCGTTGCAGTTTATCGGCATACGTGATCGGCGAGCTTCGCTTGTAAGCCTCGGGGTTCTTGTCGGGGAATCCGAGTCTTTGAGCTGTGTAGCCCGGGTTGACGGCGTAATAATTCTTCCAATCCATTACCGGGCGCAGCGCTGCCGTTGCCGCAATTCTTTCCGGTGCACGTGTTGCCAACATCGCTGTCATAAACCCGCCGTAACTGCCGCCATAAGCACCGATGCGCTTTTGATCGACGCCGTAATTCTTGACCATAAAGTCGATCGCGTCGATATGGTCGTCAAAATCTTTTCCGCCGAGAAAATCGAAAACGTCCGTCCGCCAATCACGCCCGTAACCCGCCGAACCGCGATAATCGATGTCGAGAACGACATAACCTTTCTGCGTCAGAAGCTCATTGAACATAAACTCGCGGTAATAATTGTTCCAGCCGTTGATCGTATTTTGCAGATAGCCGGCACCGTGGACGAAAATCGCCATCGGATATTTTTGCCGCGGATTATGTGCGGTGGGCAGATAGATCTTTGCCTTGACGACCTTGCCGTCGCGGGTCGGAATGTCAATAAATTTCGGTGCGTTCCAAGTTTGTTTTGAAAACGCTTCGGGAACTGAATTTGTCAGCCGAAGCGGAACGTTCACCTCGCGGCATTTCGGACAGACCTTCTGAACATAAAGATCATCGGGTTGGTTCCAGCGAGAAAAACTAAAAAGCAGCGTCGGCTGCGCATTCTGTTCGTCCATCTGTGCGCTTCCCCGCATTCCCTTGTCCGCCGACGCCAGCTTTACCTTTTCGCCGTTTGGCAAAAGCAAAGCATAAAACTGACGCTCGGCCGGATTTTCCTCAGTCGAATTGAAAATTATCTGATCGCCCGCAGCAGTCCATTTCGCCCATTCGACCTGCCAATTTCCTTTCGTCAATTGCGTTACCGAAACATTTGTCGAATAATTCGTGCCGCCTTCTGCGCGACGCTCGTCTGTAGTATTTGGTTCGGAATTAGCTTCGGCTAGTTTTGCAAGATAAATATGGTTGTAGCCGTCTTTTTCCGAACAGAAGAAAAGCTCGCCCGGATTTTTCGGATTTGGTTCAAAAATGACGGACAGCGATGCTTGCCATTTATCGTCGGTTTCGTCTGCAATCGTAATGATCTGCTCGGACTTGCTTCCCGGGCTGTTTACAAAAAACAATTGCCGGCGCTTTGTATCTTTATCGACGCGATCGACGATCAGTGCGCTGCCGTCCGCATTCCACGCCATTCGTCGAAAACCGCTCACGCCTTCGGGTTTTGGCAGCTTGATCTCAAACGGCGTTTCGCGGCTGCCGTCCGTTGTCGTAACCATCAGCTTTTGTTCGGTCCAGCCGCGCCGCGGCCCGCCGCCGCTGACGTATTCGCCAAGAAAATTCGGTACGACGAACTGCCGCTGTTTCGATGAATCATTCACAACATACGCGATCATTGTCGCGGCACTGTTCGGGACGATATTTCCGACCGAAATAAAACTTTGCGGATTCGCCTCGCGCGTTAGCTGAACCAATGTTGAATCGGTGATATTCCATACAAAAGCATGGCCGCCCTGGATAAACAAAATTCTTTCATTGTCGAGAAAGCGGGCGCCGACTTCAGGCGATTGTGTTTTTGTAAAACGCTTTGGCTTTGCCTCGCCGAGTGTAAGAATATAAAGATCGCCGGTATGCGTAAAAAGCAGGCGTTTTGAATCAGGCGACCATTCAAAATTGCCAAGCCCGTTTTCGCGGCTGCGGACAAATTCATCTCGCAATTCCAAGCCGTAATTCAATTTATTTTCCCGTTGCGGCGGTCGCGTCGGTTCGGGCAAATCGCTCGGATTAAGCAGCTTTTTTGCCGAACCGCCCGAAGTCGATTGAATATACAAACTGCGCGGCAGCTTGTTCTCCGGATTCCAAAGGTAGATCACATTTTTCCCATCCGGCGACAGTTTCTCGCCTTCAACACGCATCCCGGCGATTGAAGGCTCAGCCATGATCTCGCGAACGGTGAGATCTTGCGCGGCGACCGCAGATGACAGGCAAATGAATAATGCGGAAATAAGTAACGATTTGGTTTTCATAAACTTTCGATTCATATTTTTCGGTGCAATTAAGTGTTTATAAATAATCGTATATAATTTGATCAGAGGCAATTAGATGGCTAAGGTCAAAACAAAAACAACTCGCGAAGAAGTGCTGCGGGAACTAGAAGAATCGTTCCGAAGAAAGCATAAACGTGCCGAGACGCTGCTTTCCAGCATTAAGGAAAATCGCGAAAAGATCGATAACTGCTTGGCAGCAATTCACGAATGGGAACCTGACATTGTTTATCGTTTCTATCATCACAGTTTTAAAGTATTTGACGGGAAGCGTTTGATCGATCAATCGGTCGCCTTTTTTGAACACATCTCGCCCGATACTTTGGAATTGAATCCGTGGTTTGTATCGATCGTTGCAGAAGCAAGAAGCAAAGAGTTTGATATGGAAACGACCAACCCAATTTGGCTCAGCGAGACGCGACCTATTTTGGAAGCCATTTGGCACTGTCGCTATTTCCTCGAACAGATGGCCGTTTCGGCTGATACTCTCGGATCGGCACCGGAGGTTTTACCTTACGGATGGGCCGCTGTACTTTACTTGTACAACCTTCGATAATCGCTCCAATGAACGAACCTACGAAATGCGACAGAAAAAAAAATCGATAATTCGAAAGAAGAAAACCGATTCTTTTTCCGAAGATGAACCTGAGGCACGAAGCTATTACTACGACGATGCTCACGGTTACGAAGATTTCGATCCCGAATCAGACGAGCTAGATGACGAGGAAGACGAATTCGAGGATTAGGCTTCGGTTCTATCTATATCGACAGTGATGCTTCGCCACTTGCCCTGATTGAAACGGAGCACGCTCAGGACGCAGCGTGTTAGATGTCCTGCAAGGATCGCAAACCAGATATGAATCGGTTCCAGGCCGATCGACTGCCTGATTACAAAACAAATCCCAAGCGGGACGGCGACCTGCGAGATGATCGAAATATACAGCGGGCTTTTTGTGTCGCCGGTTCCCTGCAATCCGCCTGTATAGGTAAGAGCGACGGAAATAAATATTCCAGAGAATGCGAGCACACGCAGAAGCTGAATGCCGATATCGACCACGCCCGGCTCGGTCATGCCAAATATCGCGAGGAGCTGCGCCGGAAAAAAGAAGAAGAAAAATCCTATGAACGCCGCACCGGCCATGCCAAACCTAGCCGCAGTATGAATAGCAGCATTTGCACGATCGGGCTGTCCGGCCCCAAGGTTTTGTCCCGCGACGGAAGCGGCTGCTCCCATCAGCCCCATCGAGGTCCACGTGATAAGCGAGAAAAGTTGAACGTATGACACCGCGTATGCAGCCTGTGCTGCAGCACTTTGAGCGAGTGAACCGATGAACGAAAGGAGCAAAACCCCGCCGACATTCATCGCGATCCCTTGAATTCCTGCAGGAAGCCCGAACTTGAACAGCTTTCGTATTACGCTCCAATCCGGCGCATAGCTGCCTCCTCGCGGAAACGAAATGACCCAGCCGCCGCGCATCAGTTTCCATAACGCATACAACGCAATCAGACCCGTCGCGATGCACGTCCCCATCGCCGAGCCTTTCGTGCCAAACGACGGAATGGGGCCGAGTCCGCGGATCAGTATGACATTAAATATCAAGTTCAAAACGGTCATCGCAATGCCGAGCACCATAGGCGTCCGAGCATCGCCCGCCGAACGCAGAGCTCCGCCGAGCATAAAAAAGATGAGCAGACCGCCGCTGAAAACATACATAATGCGGAGAAATGGAAGCGCTTCCGCCTTTACAGCCGGAGCCGTATTCACGAGATCGAGCAGATACGGAGCGGCGAAATATCCGACCGGCGCGAGAATGCCGAAAGACATAAATATTGCGGTCAGAAATGCCTGATAAACCGTGCGGTTTACTTTTTCCTCTTCACCGGCACCGGCGAATCGGGCGACCAGAACGCTCATTCCGATGAAGATCGATGAAATGAAAACGATGACGACGATCCAAAGTTGAATGCTCACCCCGATCGCGGCATTGCCCGTAAAACCTACGAGATTCCCGACAAGAATATGGTCGATAATTCCCTGCAATCCGCCGATCACATTTGTCAGCATCGTAGGCCATGCGATTTTCCAAACGGCACGCGAAAGCGGCCCCTCGATGATCGAACGGTCATATTTTGCTTTTGATGGCTGCGGAGGTGGAATTTCTTCGTCTATCGCGGCTGCGTCAGTTTGTAGAGTTTCATCCATTAAAGATCGACGAGCACTTTAAATCCACCGTAAACCATACGTTTGTAATCGAAAGGAGGTTTCTTGCCTTCCATCAAAGCGCCCATTGCCGGATCTTTGAAGATCGCCTTCATTATCTTGTTTCGATGCGCCTCGGATTTGAATTCGACCGCTGCATAAATAAGCGTCTCGCCGGGTTTTAGCTTTATGCGCTTCGGAAACGGGACAACATCCTGCACATCAAGATCGGAAGCGACATATTCGCGATACTTCAAAGCGCCGTGCTTTATGAAAAGTTTTCCGGCAGCATTTGCGAGTTTTTTGTATTCCGGGATACTCGTCTCCGGTATCGGCGCCAAATAGACGTCAGCATATTTCGACATAATTCATCTCCAATATTATTTGCGAATTGGGGCAAGCGGCCAAAGCCGCGGCTCGCGAAGATAGAGTCCCACCCAAACCAATATTCCGCCGACAATCGGCGCTAGCATTGAGTCACCGATGCGGGCATGTGTCGCGGTCGCTCCGCCCAGATAGGCAGTTAAAAGAACCGCGCCAAAAACTGCGGTTTGAGGTATCAAATAAATAATGAGACAGACAATTTCGACGATTCCCAAAGCCGTCATCTGATCCATTTTCCATCCGAGTTTCTCGATTTCTACATCCATTCCTTCCGGCTTGAAGAATTTGCCTGAGGCGCTAAAGAGTAAAAGCAGCACCGGCAAAGCGGTGATAACGTAACCGGCCCAGCGCATCCCTTTTGAAACTACGGGCGTATTCTCATTTGACATAGGTTTCTCCTCCTATGATGAATTTCTACTCCATCGGCAAAGGTTTCACTCTGCCAAAACGAAATTGTTAAAATCTTCAAAGACCCAATTGTGGGTTAGGGTGTTGTAGATTATTCCTAAATACTTGCGAGC
>JBOGOW010000127.1:0-8974 GCA_050748285.1 Pyrinomonadaceae bacterium | reverse complement strand
ATATTACGAGCTTCGACGCTCGAAAGGAACGACTCTCGAAGAATCCGAACAGGCCGTAAAAGACCCTTTGTATTTTGGGAATCTGTTGGTTCGTCAAGGTAAAGCCGACGGATCGGTTGCCGGAGCGACGAACACTACTGCGCATACCGTGGCCGCTGCTTTGCGATGCATCGGCGTTCGTGAAGGATTCAAAACCGTCTCGTCATTTTTCCTGATGGTCGTGCCTGATAAGAAATTCGGAGCAAAGGGTGCGATGATCTATGCAGACTGCGGCGTCGTTATCGATCCCGACGCAGGCCAACTTGCCGAGATTGCCATCGCCTCGGCCGATTCCTGTCGTGCTTTGCTTCAGGTCGAACCGCGCGCTGCGATGCTCTCGTTTTCAACAAAAGGAAGCGCTTCGCACAAATTTGTTGACAAGATCATCGAAGCAACAAAAACGGTTCGCGTGCGAATACCGGAACTTATTATTGACGGCGAACTGCAAGCCGATGCCGCACTCGTTCCCGATGTCGCAAATTCCAAATCACCTGGCTCACCTGTCGCCGGTCGCGCAAACGTGCTGATCTTTCCCGACCTCAATTCCGGCAACATCGCCTACAAACTCACTGAACGCCTGACCGGCGGCACCGCCATCGGCCCGATCCTGCAAGGCCTCGACCGCCCCTGCAACGACCTCTCACGCGGCTGCAAACCGCAAGACATCGTCGATGCTGTCGCCATCACCGCCGTCCAATCGCAGGCCAGAAAAGCCTCACTTTAGAAAGCGAATCTTTATAGTTTCGTTTTCACCGGCTTTTTCTTTTCGGCCAGTCGGCGCTGGTATTCACCTTCGGTCATTATTCTTACAATTCCCTGGTTTGTGTGAATTCGCTCGCCGTTGTCATCACGGGCGACGATCTCGTATTCAACGTGCAGACCCGGCAGATTCCATTCCGGCTCGCTGATATTGAACGGATTGCCCGTGTCCGGCGTGACCACTCCATTTTTTACAAGCGTCGGTTTTCCATACTTTGAGGTCAGATCGGTTGTAACCGTCTTGGCCGAATTCCTGCCCTCGGTAAACAGGCCAACAGCCGCTATGCCGCCGGCCTTGACGGTAACATAAGCCTGACACTGCGTCACCCAGGACGGACAGTGATTTTCGTCCAGAGTAACTATCGTCATATCCTCCGGTGTGGTCGATTTGATGCCCAGTCCCGCTACTATTTCGGCTGCAAAGGCGGGCACCTCTGCGCGACAGGTTTGTTTAGGCGGCCCGATCATAATGAGCGGACAGACGGCTACACTCAGCGGCTCACCAAACTGCAATCCGACGATCGTTAGATCGACCTTTGCGGCCTTTGCCTTTGCGATCGACGTATCCGGCTCGCCGGCAGCCGATGCAGTTGACGATTTTGGGCCGTTTACTGGCTGTGAACTGCCCGCTTCCGGCGGACGTTTTCCTGTAAGTCTATAAAAATCGTTTCGAAACTCCACCGTGAAATAGCGCCTCATCAACTCGTCGAGAAAGCCCGGATCGGTTTCGTAGAAAGAATGCAGTTCATACCATTTCGGCCTGTCAGGATGCGCCGGCGTGTTTTGGATATTCGCGTATGGTGCCGCAGCGATAGCGTAACCGTTGTTATAGTCATTCGCAATCCGGCTCTCGTCCGGCGTAAGACGCCCGCGCCCGCGTTTCTGCGTTTGCCAGGCAAGCTTATAAATTAGCTGCTGCATCTGCCAGCACGCTCCCATTTGTCGTGCGGCAGTATCCATCGCATCCTTGCCTTTTTGGTCGGAGCTGATGTGTGCAGACGCCGGAAACTGGCTGAGATAAGCAGGGTTTGTTTGGGAGCGCGAAACCGTTGAAAGCAAAAACAGACTAACGAAGAATAGAACGGAAATAATAATTCGGCGACTCATTTTCTCACTCCTTTTTTGGCAAGGACATTTATCCTTGAACTGGTGTGGGAGCAAGATTCGTTGAATGCGAATTTGTAAACGAGCCGTATATGCCAACTTACAATCGCATTCATCAAAAAAGCACTTTAATTTAATTCTTCCTTATAGCGCAAATCGACAACCAACACAACAAAATTCGTATATGCAGGTTGGCGTTCGGCAGGGCTTGCTTCTGTATTATAATTTCAATTCGAAAATTTGACTTTCGCGCGGCCGCAAAGCTGAAGACATTCGCAATGCAAACAGGTTCATGACGGCGCAGTGCTATCACGCAGAGCGAAATTTGGGGGGGCAAAAAAGACCGACTCAGGCCTAGGGATGAATGACCTGTTTGCCTTTTTGTTCGTCTGTCCGAACGTTCAGGCGTGCCAGGAATCTATTGCCTCTTTAGCATCCTCTTCAAAGATTTCAACCTTCGGACAGCGCTGCTTCGCAGCATATGAAAGCGAACGTTTCTGCGGCTTGTTGAATGGATAAATGGGTCGCTTGGTGTGCGTGATCGACCGAATGCTATCGCAAAAACGCTGCCGCCGAGCTTCATCGGCGTATGCGGTAAGCCCTGTTTATTCAAATCCGCAATTATCCGTCGTATGCCCCTATACACGAGATCTGAATCGTGAAAGACGATCGTGCAATTCTGCGCGGCGGTTTGAAGGCAAAACTCGAAATCGGCGATTACCGCCATATCGGTATGCTCGCCATCGATAAAACACAGGTTCGGCTTGGGCATGATCGACGACGTATCTATCCGTGAAGACACAGCATCGAACGTCTCAATTTTGGCAAGATTTTGTGGTGCCACTTTTGCAAGCAGGCCGAGCATCCTTTCGGTCGAATTATCCGGATATGGCTGGTCGCCGCGCACATCACTCGCAATTGCCGGACGGCTGTCGATCGAATAGATCTTTACACAGTACGGGTCGAGAAGATGCGGCTGGATCGTACCGCCGAGGTGCGAACCGATCTCGAGATAGACGTACTCGCCGCTCTGCCTGAATGAGCGCTGAATTGCGAGCAATGATCGTTTGTCTGCGACGGTCGTTTGCGAGTAGATTTGCTCGAACAATTCTGTATCGAGTCGTTCGATCGCGGCTTCAAAGTCGTCCGTCGATTTCATCATTTTCCTTCGTTTACGAGTGCTGCGATCCTGAGCGGCGCACCGGAACCGCCTTTTATCTTCATTGGAAATGCAAAAACGTGAAAGCCTTTTGCCGGAAGCTTGTCGAGATTTGCGACGTTTTCAAATGCCGGCAGATTATTGGTCATCAGTTCGACGTGTGTTTCGAATTTCGTCGATTGGCCGTTATCGATGCTGGCGGTGTCGATGCCGACGGCTTTGAATTTACGTTTTGCGACGAGCCATTTAGCCGCATCGGGATGGAGACCGGGAAAATGGAGATCTTTCACCGCTTCCGGCCCCTTTTGATCCGTGCCAAGATAGGTTTTCTCATCCGGCCAACGCGAACCGAAACCGGTGTAGAACAAAATAATGCTCCATTCCGGTATTTTGCCGTTCGCTGTTTCCCAGGCTGTGATCTCTTCAACCGTGATCAGATAATCGCTATTTGCCGCTGCCTTCGCAGAAACATCGATCTTGACGCCTTCGCCGATCAGTTGATCCACGGGGATCTGTTCGACCGACCTCTTGCCTTCGGCGAAATGAACCGGCGCGTCGATATGCGTTCCGCCGTGCTCAGCGGCCGAAAAATTGTATGCCGAATAGTAGTAACCATTTTCGGTTTGGCCCTCGGCAACGGTTGTTCGTTTGAAAGGTTCAGCCGTCACCCAATAGATCGTATCCTCGCCAAAATCATGCGTGAGGTCGATCCATTGTCCTGCGGGAAATTCATTCGAGGCTTTTGGCGCACAGCCATAAAGCAATAAACAAATCGAAGTTATCAAAAAAATATTTCGCACAGTCTCTTTCCTCCTTTCAATACAGTTCGGGTTCGCCCGGCGGGCGTATCTTCCAGCGTTTATGTATCCACATCCACTGCTCGGGAAACCGACGAATGATCTTTTCGATCTCCGTAGTAAATGCAGCTGTTGTTTCCAAAACATCGCGTTCGCGCTCGCCTGTGTTTGCCGGTTCTATCGGTTTTCCATTGTAAACCACATAACGCATTTCGCCGTCATCCCAGATCGCAAACATCGGAAAGATCAACGCATTCGCGCTTATCGCCAGCCGCGCAACGCCAGACGTTGTGCATGCTGGAACATCGAAAAAAGGAACGAAGACGCCCTCTTTCGGATGAACATTCACATCCGGCAAAACGCCTACGCTTTTCCCCGAACGCAACGCCTTCAAAACTTCTTTCGATGAATCCGATTTGTAGAATTGAAGACTTCCGTATCGCGCCCGAACGTCAGCGAACATCTTGTCGATCAACGGATTATCGAGTTCGCGAGCCATAAAATAGATCGGCTCATAGTGAAGGGCAAATCCCGACAGCAGCACTTCCCAGTTGCCGATATGAGCCGTCGGCATCAAAACTCCGCGGCCCGCCGCTTTCGCGTCTTTATAAGCCTGAAACTCTTCGCTGTCGAAATCGAATCCGATTTTTGATCGCGATTCTTCGGCGTTCACGGGCCGAAATCTTGCGAACTCAACCGTCGTGCGTCCCAGATTTTCAATCGAACGCCGAAGCAAAGTTTTCCTTTCAGATTCAGTCGATTCGGGAAAGGCGATCTCGAGATTACGCATTCCGGCCTTCAATTGCCTACCAAGAATTCGAAACCCGATCCGCATCGCGCCTTTTCCGATCTTTATCGCAACCGAACGCGGCAATATACGAAACAATAGGAAAATGCCCCGCAGCCCCCCGTATTCGATCCATGATTTTACTCGTCCCTTATTTGCCATCGCAGCTCAAACCGCAATTCATACTCTAATTTCGCGGCGAGCGAAATTCAATTCACATAACCGTAAATGAACTCTTACAAAACTATTACATTTATCCTTGCCAAATTTCGGTTTTTGGGTTACAAACATCAAAGTAAATCTATGCGGAATTCGAAAGTTCGCTTATGCCCCCAACCGGCATTTATGGTGAAACCCGATCACGGTTCTATCCGTTTCAGATTGGCGGTATTTAATTCCCTTTCCTCAAGGAGCAAATAAATGAAATTAGCAGACCGGCTTTTTAGCTTTTGTATCAAAAAATGTTTGTTTTTGGCGATCTGCCTTTTTTTAGGTTCGGCTGCTGCATTCGCACAGTCGCAAGCTGCGGCATCGGATCTTCGGGGAACCGTTGTTGACCAGAACGGAGCGGTTATTCCCGGTGCAACAATTACCGCAAGAAATATAGGAACGGGAATTACGCGAACGACAACATCCGGCGGCGACGGTGTTTATACGCTTATCGCGTTGCCGCCCGGTGAATATGAGATCACAACCGAAGCCGCGACGTTCAAAAAGGCTTCGATCGCGCCCGTTCGACTGACCGTCGGCCAGAGCGCGGAGCTAAAGATCACGATGGAAGTCGGCGCCGCGGATGCGGTTGTTACGATCACCGGCGAATCGGTCGAGCTCATCGAAACCTCTAAAACCTCGGTCGGCTCGACCATCGATCAAAATCGGATTCAAAATCTCCCGATCAACGAACGAAGCGCAACGGGTTTTGCCTTAACGCTATCAACCGTCGGACGCGATAACGGCAGGCCGATCGGGCCGGCTCCAACCTCGGGGTTGAATATCGGCGGCCAACGCGGACGCTCAACACAGGTAAACGTGGACGGCGCCGATTTCACCGACAATTCGATCAATGCAGCCCGCTCGACAGTGTCGCAGGATGCAGTTCAGGAATATCAGGTTTCGACAAATTCTTACACACCTGAATTCGGACGGGCGACGGGCGGCGTGATCAACGTCGTAACAAAACGCGGCACCAATGATTTTCACGGCAGCTTTTTTGGTTATATTCGCGATAAACGAATTCAGGCGAACAACGCGTTTTCACCGATAGACAATCCCGATTATCGACGGACGCAATACGGATTTACGCTCGGCGGGCCGATCGCAAAAGAGCGGACATTCTTTTTTGTGGGTTTCGAGCGTCGGCAACGCGACGAGTCGGGATTTTTTACGAGCAACGTCGCACAAGGGTTGACCGGTTCATTGACATTTACCGTTCCGGGCCTTCCGTCGCAGACCTTTGCAAATATTACGCCGGCTCAGGCTGCCTTTGCACAGGCATTGCTTGGCAACATGCAGACCGCAACCTTTGGGATCAATTATCTTTATCTGGCGTCGAGCGGCGGTTATACGGCGCTAACGGGCACAAATCCGCTAATAAGTCCGGGCGGCGCGATTCCGGCGGGGACGCCCGTAGGTCAAAGGTTTTTCCTTTCGGGTACGCCGATTCCGATCAGCGATATTGCTTACCGTCCACTAAATTCTTTGCAGCAGATTTTTCCGGTTACCGAACGAACCAATTTTTCAACAATACGGCTTGACCACAATATCGACGAAAATAATCAGCTCACGATGCGGCTTGGTTACAACACCGGCAACCTCACGGGAATTCAGGTCGAATCGCAAAATCAGTCGCTCGGACAGAATGATTTTTCGCGTACCGGAATCACCACATTTAAGGACACTTCGGTTTCCACCGGACTAAACTCAACCATCGGCGGAAACGCGGCTAACGAACTTCGTTTCACATTCGGAAAACGCCAAACGGTCTTTCGATCACAAAATGGCGATGCTGTTGCGTATAACATTTCCGGTACCGCATTTATCGGGCGCGAGCTTTTCTCGCCGGTTGACCGCACCGAAGAACGGTTTCAGATCGCCGACAATTTCAGCGTGGTTCGCGGAAACCATACTTTTAAGTTCGGTGCAGATTTCAACTGGATCACAATTCCTCAGGCACGGTTCGAATTAAATTTCGCCGGCCTTTTCAATTTTGGCGAACTCGGCGCAACTTCACTGATTTGTAGCGGCCTTACCGGCGCGCAGCAGCAAGGGTGCTTGGCCGCGTTGACAAACGCCCCAAACTTTACGCCGGTTCAAACCTACGGTCTTGGATTTCCATCGATCTTTATTCAGGGATTTGGAGATCCGATCAGCAAAATCAGCAATAAGCCGATCGCATTTTTCGCTCAGGATTCTTGGAAGATCGGTAGAAATTTTACGCTGAACTACGGCGTTCGTTACGACTACGAATTTACGCAGCAGATCCCGCCCGTTCCATTCGCCGACCCATTGTCGGGTATCAACCTTTCGGCGAATGATATTTTGGCCGCTCAGGATGCGCTTGGCGTTCAGCAAGGCATTCCGAGAGACAAAAATAATTTCGCGCCGCGTCTTGGTTTTGCATGGGACATCGGCGGCAATCAGAAGACAAAATTGAGCGGTTCGCTCGGTATTTATTATGATCATCCGTTATTGGCCTTAGGATTCAATTCGGATATCGCTGATGCCGCTCAGCAGCAGCAATCCGTTCTGACGCCTGGCAGCCCATCGCCCACGGCGTTGTTCAATGCGACGCAGGTGTTTCACGGAACAGTCTGCGGAGTCGTTGGCTCTGTTCCCACGATCTGCGGAGCTGCCGTTACGCCGGGCGTTGCATCCTCGGCCCAATACCAATTCGGTCGTCAGAGATTTAACGATCAAACATTTACCGGTTTTGGCGCAGTACTTCCCTTTACCTTGCCGATTGCCAAGGATTTCGAATATGCATCGGCAACTCAAGGCAATTTGACCTTCGAGCGGCAACTGTCAAAGGACACGGTGATCTCGGCCTCCTATCTCTATGTCTCGGCTCATCATTTGCCGCGCCCAACAGATCTGAATACGCCAAACGTTGCTTCGCAAATTGAAAACTATCGTCGTTGTTTTGGAGTGTTGCCGACTAATACAACTCAAGCAGCAACCGTCAATCCTGCAGCGTGCAGCGACATTGTCGCGCAGCCAATTCCGGGAATAATCTCTGTGACTACGCGTGGTGGAGTAATAGCTCCTGCCATAGCAAACTTCTTCCGGCCAAACGCTCCAAATTATTTTCTTGCTCAGGCGCTTTCCGGTGGTACTATTACAAAGCCCGTTTTAGATGGAGCCCTTGCCGCTACTGGCACTTTAAGAACGCCGGGGGTTATTTCACCTTTTGGATCGGTGAATGCGCAGCTTTCGGATGGCAACTCGACATACAATGCCTTGAAAGTGGATTTGAACCGGCGATTTTCGAATAACTTTTTATTCCTTGCAAGCTACACCTGGTCGCATTCGATCGATGATTCATCCGACCTTCAGACATTGCTGGTTGCGCAGGATGTAAATCGCTTCGATCTCGAAAAGGCAAATTCGCTGTTTGACCAACGCCATCGCTTCGTCTTTAGCGGCGCGTTTAGCTCGCCGGACCGTTGGCGGTCAGGCAGCGGAATTCAGAAACTTTTTTCGAATTTCACAATTGCTCCGATAATTGAAATTTCATCCGGCCGCCCATTCAACATAATTACAAACGTCGATACGAACAACGATCAATCGACCCAAACAGACAGGCCTAGTATCAATGCAGACGGTAGTCTCTGTGTTCCTGGAACTCCGGGTTGCATAACGCCGTTGATCACGAACGGAAGTTTCTCGACCGGAAATTTGGGGCGCAACACGGGATTGACACACAGCTTTATGAGCTTCGATCTTGGCATTACCAGAAAAATCCGTTTTGGCGAACGGGCAAGTCTCGATCTGATCGCTCAAGGCTTTAACCTCTTTAACCGGTTCAATGAAGGGAGCGCAACGCCGTTGTTTTCGGACGTAAATAGTTTCGGTCAACGTGCCGCAAACGGCGCCTTCTTCAGCCGTCCAACGGCCGCATTCGATCCGCGGCAATTCCAATTCGGCGCGAAATTGAGCTTCTAAACACTCGTGCTAGTTGAACATTAGAGGATGTCTGAAAAGTTGTTGAGGAAGATTTTATAACCACGAAGCAACTGTGTTAAAAGTCAAGTTCAAGACAGTAGTGGTTTGACTTGCCATGCTCGGTTATTTTTGAGGATGGCGTTTAGGGTAATAAGTAATTTTCTAGCA
>JBOGOW010000126.1:0-8982 GCA_050748285.1 Pyrinomonadaceae bacterium | reverse complement strand
GACTCCGTGCGCTCTGTGTCCTGACTCAGTGTTCTCTGTGTTTAAATAAAACTAAACACAGAGAACACAAAGGATTTCACAGAGATCGCAGAGACAATATCCCTATTATAAAATCATTCAGAGTTAAAACTGACGCGGCACCAGTTTTTCGATGCTAAAATAAAATGGGTTTGTTGAAAATGGATGAACAGAAAGAAAATTCAACATCGCTGACCGGGATGGCAATCACCGAGGAACAGATTGGTTTTGAAAAACATCAACTGGCTGTTTGTTCAAGCTGCGGAAAACCAAATGGCCCGGATCGTCGCGACTGCATTTATTGCGGCAGATCGCTTCCGCGCACCGAGCATAATGCCGATGTTCGGAATTGGAATTTGAGGCCGCTCGAAGACTGGGAGACTGCGTTTAATGTGGTGATTATTGCGAGCGAAAATGCCGCAGCAAACCTTAGCTCCATTGTAGATAGACTCGGGATCGAGCATTCGGTTATTGCCGATCTTGTTGAAAAGCGAACGCCTTTGCCGCTTGTTCGCATTGAGTCGCGCGAGACTGCTGACGAGGTGTCGGCATTGCTTCGAGAAAATGAAATCGAAACGCGGGCGATCCACGATCGTGAGATCGACGCGGCCAATTTGCCAACACGGATTCGAGCTATCGAATTGGATGAAGATTTCGTTCGATTTGTCGATTTTAATACCGGCAAAGAGCGTCGTGCGGATCTGTCGGATATCGTGCTGGTCGTTTCCGGCGGAATATCGGAATCCCGACGTGAAGAAGTTACGCGACGAAAGCGCGGTTCGACAAAAATTCTCGATGAGCACGAATCCGGCAGCGACCATCGGCTTATCGATATTTACACCGACAAGGATAACATCGGGTTTCGGCTAAGCACGCACGGTTTCGATTTCTCGATCCTTGGAGAGAAGAAAGATTTGTTTGCAGTGAAAAATATTGCAACACTTCAAACATTTTTTTCGCAGTTGTTTTCGAACGCCGTGATTGCTGACGAGTACGATTCGGTGCGAGGCCAGCTTGATCGTGTTTGGGAACCATCATCGACGAAAAATAGTAATGGATTGCAGATGCACAGATACGGAAAACGCGAATTCGGTGCAACGTATGTTTCAAACAATCTCGTGCAGTTTACAAAATATTCGCGAATGAGGCGGCTGCTAATATGAAACGCCCGGAAACCAACCAACGCGGCTCTCACGAAAAACGACAGCAAAAAGAAACAAATGCGAACATCGTGGTCGGTGTGTTTCCGGTTTTAGAAGCGTTGCGTGCGAACGCCCGCCGGATCGATAAACTCCTCATCGCCGATGGAGCAATGGAACATCGTCTGCGCGATATTGTAGCCATGGCGAAGGAGCGCGGCATTTTGATCGACCGCGTTCGCCGCGAAAAAATTGAAAGCTTTGTTGGCAGAGAGATCAATCATCAAGGGGTCGTGGCATATGTTGCCGCGGCGGACTATTCGGATGCCGAGGATATATTAGAGTCGGTCGGCGACGACGCGCTTTTGCTTTTGCTTGACGGCGTTGAAGATCCGCGAAATTTCGGTGCGATCTTGCGAACCGCGGAATGTTCCGGGGTTGATGGTGTATTTATTCCCGAACGACGGGCTGTCGGGCTGAACGAAACGGTCGCGAAATCCGCCGCCGGTGCTACGGAATTCGTCAAGGTAGCTAAAGTAACCAATATTAATCGCTTGATTGAGGATTTAAAGAGCCGCAACATCTGGGTCGTTGGAACCAGCGTCGATGCTGAAATGGATCATACCGAATGGGATTGGACACGAGCGTCGGCGCTTGTGCTTGGCGGCGAGGGCAAAGGCATCCACCGCCTGGTTGCTGAAAACTGCGACGTGTTGGTGAAAATCCCGATGTATGGAAAAATAGATTCGTTGAACGTATCCGTCGCCGCCGGCGTATTGTTATTTGAGGTTCGACGACAACGAACTGTGAGTAGAGAGTAAAGAGTGCAGAATTTAGATTTGTCGTTCGAAAGATTTAGCACTCTCGGCTCACAACTCTGCACTCTCAACTATTTTTATGTTTTGTCCAAAATGCGGAACAAAAAATCCTGAAGACGGCAAATTTTGTCGGAGCTGCGGCACCGATCTCGGAAATGTTTCGGACGCTCTCACCGGAAAACTTGCAAAACCTACCGAGATAGTTGACCGCAAAGGGAAGCCCGTAAACTGGGAACGGGCGACGATGAAGATCTTTTCCGGCATAGCATTTTTGGCCGTTACAATCGCCCTTTCGTTTTCACAAATGGGTCGCGGCTGGTGGTTTTGGATGCTGATTCCCGCATTTATGAGTTTGGGCGCAGGCGTTGCACAGTTCATTCAATTGAGAAAAGCTGAAGCGGGCTATCCGGCACTGAATTCAAATGTACGGACCGACTCGCTGACGCCGTCAACGCCAGATGCCGCACTACCGCCCGCCCTCGAAGATTTTGTTGTTCCCGAGTCGCGCTACAAAACCGGCGAACTCGTACCGCCAAGCGTTACCGACAACACAACAAAACACCTCAAAATAAATCCCGAAGGCGAAACGATGAATCTGCCGAAACAATAGCGCGTCGCTCGATACATTTTCAGTGAGCATGGGCAAGCAAGATTGTTGACAGAGGCCAAAACCACTTCCATTAATTGGAAATATTTGGGTATTATCAGGTTTCATTCTTGGTCGCTCTCTCAAGAAATATCTTCGTAAGCGATTGATTTGTAAGGACTTATCGAATCGTCAATTTCTCAAAAAAAGCCGTGTTTCTTCAGCACGCTTTGCGGCCCCACAGCCGATTACTACGCTAATGCGTAATCCGGGTTAAAAGCACATAATGATTCGAGTCGAAAAAAAACAGTAGAATATAATCGTAGATTCAAATGGCGAAGAAAAATAAAGAGCCCGTTTCGATCGAAAAAATTCAATCAGAGCACAGCAGGCGGCGTGAGCAGGTTGCGGCGAGGCTTTGTGAATTTTCGGCCGTCTGGCTCAATGAAGGTGACGACCGGATTTGGGAAGAGATGGTTTATTGCTTTTTTACGGGCGGGTGTTCGGCGCGGATGGGGCTGCGAGCGGTCGAGGCCGTGCGGCTGCTGCTTCGCACGGGGACGCAGCCGGAAATGGCGAAGGCGTTGACAGGCGTTCATCGGTATCCGAACGCGCGTTCGCGTTATGTTGCCCACAGCCGCGAATTTCTCGAAAATGAATATAAATTTCGAATAAAGCATCGGCTTGGCGAGTTTGAATGCGCGCTCGAACGACGCGATTGGCTGGTGAAAGAGAAGGGGATCAAAGGTCTCGGCTACAAAGAGGCGAGCCATTTTTTGCGCAACATCGGTTTTCGCGGATATGCGATACTCGATAAGCATGTGCTGAATTGCCTTGCGGAGTTAAAAATAATTGATGAACCAAAGCCACCTTCTACGCGTAATATGTATCTAATTATCGAAGAAAAGCTTCGACAATTTGCGGAACGTGCAAAAATCGATTTCGATGAAATGGATCTCGTGCTTTGGTCAATGAAAACCGGTGAGATTCTGAAATGAATCGAATCGGTTTGGTAATTTTTTCTATGAAGGCCGATAAGCAAAAAATATTCACCAAACTGTTGATTCGGCATGCCATTACGGTGCTTGTCCTTGCTGTAATGTTATTTTCTTTATCGCTTTCTGCGGATTCTCAGACGACCGACGCAGTTAAATACGAACCGAAAAAAGCTGTAAAGGCAGCGGATAAGCTGATTCAGAAAGGTGGACTCCCCGACGCAGAGAAAATTCTTCGTGACACGCTGGCCGATAACCCAAACGACGTTGACGTAAAGTTAAAGCTCGCATTTACACTTTTGAAAATGCGAATTCTCGGTGAGGCTTACACGCTGAGTTTCGAGGCTGCAAAGGCCGACAAACAGAATTCGCAGGCGTTTGCAATTTTGGGTGCCACTCTTTTAGCCGGCGGGCGATTTAACGATGCACGTGCCATTCTGGATCAATCGCTCAAGATCGATAAGAGAAATGATCTCGCATTGGCGACCTATGGCCTGCTCGAATTTTTCGAAAATCGGATAAATATCAGTCTCGGGTATCTTGGTGAAGCTAATTTTATTGTTCCTGATAATCCCGATTACATTTTCGCCTTTGCGCAGGTTGCCGCTCGTGCAGAACGATATCAGGAAGCGGCAAATGCATATCGCAAGTTTCTACTCTATGCACGAGATGCTGACGACGATCGAAGGGCCAGAATTCGCGGCCTTATTAACTTCCTCGAATATTTGGGTGTTCGCTCGTCGTTATATTCGATCAGCGGTAAAGAAACGGCTTCGGTTCAATTCGAATTAAAAGGCAATCGCCCCGTGATCCTCGTAAAAATTAACGGTAAGTCGGAGTCGCTAAGGTTTGTATTGGATACCGGCTCGGGAATCTCGGTCATTTCAAATGAAACTTCGAAACGCTTGAAAATAAAGCCGATCGCTCGCGGCGGCCACGCAAAAGGGATCGGTGGAAACGGAAAGTTTGAGATCGTTTACGGCTTTCTAAAAGAGGTTGAGATCGGCGAGGTCAGGGTGCGCAACGTACCGGTTTATATCCGCGAATTTCATCATAATATTCACGATATCGATGGTTATATCGGCATTTCCCTGATCTCAAAATTTCTGACTACCATCGATTATGGAACCAAATCTTTCACATTGGATCGCCTTGAGGTCGGTGATGCTTCGAAACGACGGAAGGACGACCTTTCACTCCCGCTGCGTCTTACATCAAGCGGATTTTTGAGCGGCGAAGTGCAGATGGAAGGCGTTGATGAACCAATGAATTTTATCGTCGATACCGGGGCAAGCGTTTCGGTCGTTGCCGAAAACATGGCAAATCGAGAGCCTTTCATCTCGCTTCCCCGTCTCGAAGCTCTCAGGGTCGTCGGCTCGGCAGGCATAACGGAAAATGTCGAAGCCTTTACTTTACCCAAAATCAGCTTTGGCGAACATACGCGCGAAAGCATAACGGCTATCGCTCTCGATCTTGAAATAATCAATGATGCTTCGGGTTTTAAGCAATCCGGCATCCTTGGCGGCAACTTCTTTCTCAACTATCGCATGACCTTTGACTTTAGAAACTCACGTCTGTTATTTTCACCAACAAAGCCTGATTCCGCTGACCCGCCTGAACCCGATGAAGTTAAGTCTTTATATTGAAACATCCGTTATCGGGGCCTACCTGGACAATGGCGACACATTTCGACGCGATTTGACTATTCGATGGTTCGAGCGTGAGCTTTCGGAATATCGGACGTTTTCGTCCCTGTTGACGGTTCGTGAGCTCGAATCAATGAACGAGCCGTATCGAACAGGCTACTTGAAGATCGCCGAGCAGTTCGAGCAGCTTGAGCTTTCGGACGAAGCTGTAATGCTTGCCGATGGATATATCGCGCGCGGGATTTTCCATCGGAAATATATGGCCGATGCGATCCACGTCGCCCTTGCCTCATTCAATCGGATCGATTATTTCGTCACGTGGAATTTCGGTCATATAGCGAATGTACGCAAACAGGCCCGCGTAAGAATATTCAATACCGCCGCCGGATTCTTTACTCCAACAATAGTCACGCCCGAATTTTTGGTGCATAGTTAAATCAATGTACCCTCGACCGAAATCGCTCGAATTACTTATTGAGATACGCGAAGAAATGGCACGTCAGGCCGATTTTGACGTCGATCTTTTCGTTGAGAATGTTCGAACGGGAAAACGAAACATAGACTTGTCAGATCGGTCGGTTGACGCAGCTAGTCCTGAAAAGAGCGATCGAAACGGCCGCCGCGTTCGCCCGCAAAATCGATGAATCGATACATCGCCTCGATTATATTTATTTTGGCCGTGATTGCGGCCGCCGGATACTATTTCTTCACCTCGCATTGGGAACATCGCTTTGACGAGATCATCTCACGACAGGCTCGCGTATTCAGCATCGACGAGGCTTTGGTCTGGAGCCTGATCTACGAAGAAACATATTTTCGCACAACTGCAACGGGAGCGAATGGCGAGATCGGGCTGATGCAGGTAACGCCGCTCGTTGCCCGTGATTGGGCGAAAGCGACGGGACTGAGCGCGTTCGAACGGCAGGCTTCAGAAAACGTGGTTGAATTGCTCCAAAATCCTGAGCGAAATGTGCAGATCGGATGCTGGTATCTCGAAAAATTGCGCGCCGGTTATCGCGCCCGTCCTGCTGAATCGGCAATGATGCTTGCCGCATACAACGCCGGCCCGAGCCGCGTTCAGGAATGGACAGTCGGTATTGACGCGGCAACGATAACTGAATCGGATTTTATCGCCCGCATCGGGATCGATTCAACCAAAAAATACGTGAGTTCGATTCTTCAACGTTATCGCGCCGTTTCTACGCAAACGAAAAAATGAAAATACTTTCAGCGAAGCATGTTCTGCCGATTTCGGCCGAGCCGATAGTAAACGGCGCGGTCGTGATCGACGGCGGGCGGATCGTTTTTGTCGGCGATCTGGCAGATGCCGTCGCAAAGTTTCCATCGGCTGAGGTCGAAGATTTTGGCGACGCAGCGATTCTGCCGGGATTTGTAAATTGCCATTCGCACATCGAGCTGACCTCGATGCGCGGCGCCTTGGATTCTGTAGAGCACGATTTTACTTCGTGGCTTTTGCGAATAAACGAGCTTAGATCCGCATTGACCGATGCAGATATCGAGGCGGCAGCGATTGCAGGAGCACTAGAAGGCGCAGCGGCCGGTGTAACTTGCTTTGGCGATATCGGGCGGTACGGCACGGCAGGTGTGCGGGCCTTGAAACAAGTCGGATTGCGGGGAATCGTTTATCAGGAAACAGAGTTTTCGCCCGACAATCGAACTGCGGATGAAGATTTTACGAAACTCGGGACGAAATTCGAGGAGTTGAAAAATGAAGAAACCGACCTTGTCCGCATTGGTATTTCGCCGCATTCTCCATACACAGTCAGCTCGCGGCTTTTTGAATTGATCGCTCAGTATTCGATCCTAAACCGCGTTCCGCTCACGATTCATGCTGCTGAGTCAAAAGACGAAATGGCATTGCTTACAAAAGGCGAAGGCTTTTTTACCACGGTTTATGATCGGTTCGGCCTTGAATGGCAAAGCCCGCTCTGCTCGCCTATCGAATATCTCGAAAAGTTGGGCGTGCTTTCGGCTCGACCCTTGCTCGCACATTGCGTGCACGTTTCCGAAACCGACATTCAGCGTATCGCTTCAAATGGAGCGACGATTGCGCATTGTCCGAAATCGAATGCAAAATTCGGTCACGGCTGGGCGCCGTTTGAGAAATTTCTGGGCGCCGGCATTTCAGTCGGCCTCGGCAGCGATTCGGTCGCAAGCAACAACATCTGCGACATACTCGAGGAATCGCGGTTCGCTGTCTTGGCCGCCCGAAACCGAGTCGATTGCGGAAGCCCGCACGAAGTAAGGGCGAATGCGTCTCGTAGTTTCATAACTGCTAAACAAGCCCTCGAAACCGCCACCCTCGGCGGCGCCAAAGCCCTCGGCCTCGACCACCTGATCGGCACGCTCGAACCCCGCAAACAAGCCGACATCGCGGTCGTTTCGCTCGATCATCAAGCTCAGCAGCCCGTAACCGATATCGAGGCGGCATTAATTTTCTCGTCGAACGGTAGAGATGTTCAAACGACCATCGTCGCAGGAAACTGTATCTACCAAAGGCCAGCTTAAGGCTTCAAATCTAAATCATATTCGGGCATTGCGATTTCCAGCAGCCATTTATCAAACCAGCCGACGATGTGTTGGAGGCGTTCGATTCGATGCCAAGGTTGACCGGAGCGTGAATAAGTGTTGCTGGAAAGTTGATAGGACGATACAAAGGTGCCGAGTTACTCTAGCCGATGTTTCCAGTAATCAGGATGACGACTCGTGTGCGCGACTGCCACGATCAAAATGAACTGTTCTTCGTTGTGTAATGAATGGCGAACGGAAATGTTCGCGTGACATATTTGCGTACGCCGTCGCCAATCAAAGGCCAGCTTCCGGGAGTCCTATTGACTCGGTCTAAAGCATTTTCAATCGTTGTCTGAAAGCGGCTGCCCAGACCGGCGCTTGCGCATCCATAAAAATCAACGGTATCGTCAAATTCCTCCCGCGCCTCCGGATGGAACTTAACTTTCATTTCCGAAGTTTGGCACGAGACTCGGCGAATACGATGTCCGCGTCAATCGGCTCAACCACGCCGGATCTGACTTCTTCTGCCCGTCTTACGGATTCTTTTAACCAAGCCGATTCTATCTCTTTTTCTTCATGTGACTGCAGACTTCCGTGAAGGCGACCCAGCAAAAGCGCACGATCTTCGTACGAAAGTCCAAGAGCTAATTCCGATACGCGTTCGATCCCTTGTATATTGTCTCCTGTAATACTCATGCTTTCAGAATAAGACTGATGTAAGAAAATAACAAGGAAATTCCTACACCCTATTTAACGCTTATGTCATACTCCGGTTTTGTCATTCCCATCAGCCATTTATCGAACCAGCCGACGATGTGCTGGAGGCGTTCGATGCGGTGCCAGGGCTGGCCGGAGCGTGAAAGTTCGTGGCCCTCGTTTGGAAAGCGCACCATCACGGTCGGGATCTTGCGATATTTGAGAGCGCGGAAAAGTTCTTCGCCACCAGCCGTCGGCGGCGTTCTGTAGTCGGCCTCACCGAGAATGAACATCATCGGCGTTTTTATTTTGGCGACGTGCGTGATCGCCGAACGCTGGCGAAACCCTTCGACATCTTCAAACGGCGCGCCCTTGAACCAGCTTGGCTGAAATTGTGCGAAATCCGCCGAATACCACCAGTTTGCCCAATCGGAAATATCACGCTGCGAGACGGCAGCAACAAAACGATCGGTCTGCGTTACGGTCCAATTTGTTAAAACACCGCCGCCCGAACCGCCCGTAACGCCGAGTTTCGTCGTGTCGAAATAGCCG
>JBOGOW010000125.1:0-9000 GCA_050748285.1 Pyrinomonadaceae bacterium | reverse complement strand
GCTCGGCCCTGAGGCAACGCCCACCATCTGAAGAATTGACGCAGCCGTCGCCTGGTCGAGATGCGGAATGCTCTTGCCCGGTTTATCAAACAAACGCCCGTCCCGCAAAACCACTTTTATCGTAGAGTTTTCGCCTTGATAAACTTTCTCGACTCGCAATAAAATTGGATGCTTCTGCCAGGTGCGCACTTCGCGGGCAACATCCGTCAACTGTGTCGTGATAACCGAATCCTCAGCCGCCGGTCTCACGTTTGGCCCCGGATTCGCCGTCTTGCCGTTGCTCGAGGACTTAGAACGAAGGTCGTCGATTCGTTTCTGCATCCGATTTGCAGGCGTAACAGCCTCGGGCGTCTGGCCGTTCGCGGCGACCACCGGCGTATTGACCGATGGCATATTTGCAGCGTTCTGATTCGAGGTTGTCCTGGATGAAGTTCGCCCGTTCGAGTTTTCATTCGATACGGCATCCGATGAACCGCAGCCTGCTAGGCCAATCGACATCGAAATGATCGCAAAGATAGTCAGTCGCGTCGGCCAGCCATTAAACTTAGTTGTTTTTTTACAGTTTCCCATGCGCTTTCAATAATACTGAAAAATGAACGATCTCGAAACCCGCCGGAGTCGGTGATCACATAATTTCGATGAATTTCCTCCTGTTTTCGAAAGAGCGGGGGCAAGCCCGCCTTCCTGACTTGTCTTGCATGTACATTCCTTGTCTTTGATGATGATCCAAAATTTATTCGGCGAAGTCAGAAACTAAATCACACGCAGTCAGGAAGGCGGGCTTGCCCCCGCTCTTTCTGCAAATCTCATTGTCCATTGTACAGAATCCTATTTGCCGCTAAATGTCATAGTACATAGAGAATTCGAGCGGATGCGGGCGCAGGCGAAGCGGCGTGATCTCTTTTTCGCGTTTGTATGTGATCCATTTTTCGATCATCTCGGTGGAGAATACATCGCCCTTGAGCAAAAACTCATGGTCATTTTCCAAAGCAGTCAAGGCTTCGTCCAAACTGCCCGGCAGCGATGGGACGTTTGCCAATTCTTCCGGAGGAAGATCATAGATATCTTTATCAAGCGGATCGCCCGGATCGATGCGATTCTGAACGCCGTCGAGTCCGGCCATCAGCAATGCCGCAAAAGTTAGATACGGATTGCAGCTTGGATCGGGCGGACGAAATTCGAGGCGCTTGGCTTTCGGCGACGGTGAAAACATCGGAATGCGGACCGCCGCCGAACGGTTTCGCGCAGAATACGCAAGGTTCACCGGTGCCTCGAATCCAGGAACAAGTCGCTTGTAGCTGTTCGTCGTCGGGGCGGCAAATGCGACCAATGCCGGTGCGTGTTTTAGCAATCCACCGATGTAAAATTTCGCCATTTCGGAAAGTCCGGCATATTGATCGCCGGCAAAAAGCGGCTCGCCGTCTTTCCAGAGCGACTGGTGACAGTGCATCCCTGAACCGTTGTCGCCAAACAGTGGTTTCGGCATAAATGTCGCCGTTTTGCCGAATGCATACGCCGTGTTCTTGACAACGTACTTGAACATCATCAGATTATCGGCGGTATGCAAAAGGTTCGAAAATCGAAAATCGATCTCGCACTGGCCGCCGGTCGCAACTTCGTGGTGATGACATTCAACATCGATTCCGACCCCTTCTAACGTGCTCGATATCGAGTTTCGCAGGTCGATCAGCGTGTCCATCGGAGCGACCGGAACGTAGCCTTCTTTCGGCCTGATGTGATAGCCGAAATTCGGATTGTCCGCGTCGCCCTTGCGTCCCGAATTCCAGTGGCCTTCTTCCGAATTTACCGTAAAGCCGGCCGAGTACTGATCGTTGTGAAATCGTGCTTCGTCAAATACAAAGAACTCGGCTTCCGGGCCAACATTGATCGTGTCCGCGATGCCGGTAAATTTCAAATAACTTTCAGCACGCACCGCAACCGAACGCGGATCGAATCGGTAGCCGTCTTTTGTTATCGGCTCGACTACGTTAGCGATCAAGCAAATCGTAGCGTCTTCCGTGAAAGGGTCGATCCAAAATCGATTCGGATCGGGAATCAGAAGCATGTCCGATTCATTGATCGCCGCCCAACCGCGAAGGCTCGATGCGTCAAATCCAAAGCCGTCTTCAAACGAGTCTTCGGAAAGCTGCGAGATCGGAAAAGTAAGGTGGTGCCACGCGCCAATGAGGTCCGTAAAACGAACCGAAACAAATTTCGCTTCCTGCTCGGCGGCGAAATGCAGTAGATTTTTTATCGACATTTATTCTCCTGAGTTAATTAAATAAGATGACTTGGAACAGAGGCGCAAAAACTGTGCCGCGTCTCGGATTATTACGTCTTTAGGGTTAACATTTGTGTTCACTTAGTGTTACGCCAATTCCGTCAATTTTCTTCAAAAGCAATATTTCAACATATTTGTTGTAATTCCTTATAACATCTACATTTATGTAGCTTTTATCGACTGTTTAAATATTTCCAATAATCAACCGGTCGCGACCTGGTCCTCAATTTCGGACACTAAGGGCGGAAAATAATTTGTGCAGGTAACCGTATGAATGTAAACTTCATCTTTAATTCAGGGAGAAAATTGAGAATGACACGAAAAATTTCAGCATTATTGGCCGTCGCATTATTGGCGGGCACATCTTTTTTTATGAATGAGCGAAAGACCAACGCGACAGAGGAAGTAACGTCCGCTGCAAATCCGCTGACCGAAAATTGGACCGGTTCCTATGGCGGCGTTCCGCCTTACGACAAGGTAAAGGTTGCCGACTTTAAGCCTGCGCTCGAGCAGGCGATGGCTGAAAATCTTAAGGAGATCGACGCAATCGCGAATAACCGGGCAACGCCAACATTCGAAAATACGATCGCCGCCATGGAGCGAGCCGGAGCAACGCTCGATCGCGTAACAACGATTTACGGCGTATGGTCAAGCAATATGAACAGCGACGAGTTTGCAAAGGTCGAAGCCGAAATGGATCCGGCATTGGCGGCTCACGACGACAAGATCACTCAGAACACAGGGCTATTCCAGAAGATCGAGGCCGTTTACAATTCACCGCAAAAGAAAACGCTTACAGCGGAACAACAGCGTCTGACTTGGGTTTATTACACGAATTTTGTTCGTTCAGGGGCGAAACTTGACGCGGCCAAGAAAGTAAGGCTTTCCGAGATCAATCAATCGCTCGCAGGCTTATTTACAAAATTCAACCAAAACTTGCTCGGCGATGAAACAGAACTTTATTTATTGATCACAGATAAAAAAGACCTTGCCGGACTCTCGCCCGGACAGATAAGTGCGGCGGCATCTGCTGCGAAATCGAAAAGCAAAACAGGCTGGATGATCCGAAACACGCGCTCGTCTATCGACCCATTTCTTACATATTCCGACCGACGCGACCTTCGCGAAAAGGCATGGCGGTTGTTTATAAATCGCGGCGACAACGGCGATGAGCGGGACAATAACGCGACGATATCGCAGATCCTCCAGCTTCGTGCCGAGCGTGCAAAACTGCTCGGATATCCGACTCATGCTCATTGGCGGCTTGAAAACGCTATGGCAAAAAATCCCGATAATGCAATGAAGCTGATGGAACGCGTGTGGCCCGCGGCCGTTGCGCGTGTGAATGAAGAGGTTGCCGACATGCAGGCAGTAGCCGATAAAGAGAATGCGAAGATCAAGATCGAACCGTGGGATTATCGGTATTATATGGAAAAGGTTCGCAAGGAAAAATTCGACCTCGATCAAAACGAGATCAAGCCTTATTTACAGTTAGACAAAATTCGTGAAGCGATGTTTTTCGTCGCCGGCGAATTATTCAATTTTAGCTTTTCTCAAGTTAAGAATGTGCCGGTTTTTCATCCTGACGTTACCGTTTACGAAGTCAAGAACAAGCAAACCGGCAAAAACGTCGGGCTTTGGTATTTTGATCCGTACGCACGCGACGGCAAGCGTTCCGGCGCCTGGATGAATGCTTATCGAAATCAGGAACGCATGGATGGCGACATTACGACCATCGTTTCGAATAACGCGAATTTCATCAAACCGAGCCCCGGCGAACCGCTTCTCATTTCGTGGGACGATGCAAGCACGATGTTTCACGAATTCGGCCACGCGCTTCATGGGCTTTCGTCGAACGTAACGTATCCGTCGCTTTCCGGCACGGCGGTTTCGCGCGATTATGTAGAGTTTCCATCGCAGCTTCTCGAACACTGGCTCTCGACGCCCGAAGTCCTCCAGAAATATGCGGTTCACTATCAGACGGACAAGCCTATCCCGCAAGCACTCGTGGACAAAATCAAAAAAGCCTCGACATTCAATCAGGGATTTGCGACTACCGAATACCTTTCGAGCGCACTCGTCGATATGAAGCTTCATCTGGCGGGTGATAAGAAGATCGATCCGGATGCTTTTGAAAAAGCGGCGCTCAAAGAGCTCGGAATGCCGCACGAATTGGTAATGCGACACCGCACGCCGCAATTCGGACATCTGTTTTCAAGCGACGGTTATTCGGCGGGTTATTACAGCTATCTTTGGTCGGACGTTTTGACCGCCGATGCTTACGGTGCTTTCACTGAAGCAGGCGGGCCGTATGATAAAAAGGTCGCTGATCGGCTGATAAAATACATCTTCTCGATTGGCAATACGGTCGATCCGGCCGAAGCATACCGCAACTACCGCGGCCGCGATCCGAATGTAGATGCTCTAATGATCAAACGCGGCTTTCCTTTGAAATAACAGGTGGTTCCGTCATGTGTATAGCTTTGGATCAAAAGGCGAGTTTCGGCTCGCCTTTTTTATCGCCGTCAATTTTTTTGTCCGTCATTGAACATTATGCTGAAATGCCGGATCACATTTGAAGACTATCGACTCCAAACATGTCAGTCGAGGATATTTTGCTGCATCGGCGACGCGACCCCGTAAAACAAGGCGTTATAAGGGTGCGAGTATGACTGGTCTATCGATGCAACCAGATCGCTGGCCGGTATCTGAACGTCTTTGTCGCCCCACGGGTTGTTGAAATAAGCATTATCACCGATGATCCCGGTAATAACGACGGCATGAATTCCATCCGCATTTGCCGGCTGTTTGCCTCCGCGTACTGCACCGTAGTTGAAATTAGCAACAAAGTGATTAAGCACCAGCGGTCCCAATTGGCTAAGGTAATTGTCGATATTTTGTTTGTTGAACGGCTGCGCAGGTTTTGCGATCATAGCAAAGCCTGCTCGTTCCAACCGTTGGGTATAAAGCCCTTGAACGGCGGCCCCTGGAATACAGGAATTCGTTGGATCAGCACCACCGGTCAGGTCCGGAGTGCCGAAGTCATTTCCGGCAGTCAGCTGCCAATATCTCTGCACCATCGCAGCGCAAACGACAAAACAGATCGGGCTTACAGACTGGGTCAATAAAGGAACGTCGTATCTCATAACTATCTCACCTCCACGAGAATATTTGTGATGCCTACATTACTGTGACGAAACTAATCGGAGCTTTTGCCATTGATTATACATTGTTTTTTTTCGATGGAAAATTTTCGGATCAGCTCAGCGTCAAGACCAAGGTCGTCGGCCGGAACGAAAATGCGTTAATGATCAGACACGGCTTTTCTGTAAAATGGTGGGCAGTTGGAGATTACAGGACCGGCGGGGGCAAGCCCGCCTTCCTGACTGCGTGTGATTTTGAACTCAAAATTAACTTCGGCTGCTAACAAAACGAAGTCGGGAAGGCGGGCTTGCCCCCGCATACTAAATTCGCCCTTCAACCCACCAAAAAAAGCCAATTCTTTATTGTGGCGATTCCCTATTCGTTATATTTCGGAAACGGCCCGTTGGCTGGTTTCTTCATCGGGCTTTTCTTGACTTCGGCCATTGTTACTTCTACAGCTTTCTCAAGTTGCGAATCGCGTCCCTGCCGCCATAACTTCGGATCAAGATCGACCTCGACATCCGGTGCAACGCCTTTATTTTCGACATCGAGTTCACCCTGCGCATTTCTGAATGCAACGCGAGGCGCAGTAACCGAACCGCCGTCGATCAGCGTCGGATAACTGTAAATACCGACCAACCCGCCCCATGTGCGCTTTCCGACAAGCTGCCCGATTTTTGCCGCACGAAAAAGCCACGGCATCAGGTCGCCGCCCGAGCTTGAATATTCGTTTATCATCATCGTCTTCGGCCCATAGATCGAACCGACGGGCGTTGTAAAATCTTCGCCCTCCCGCGTTGACCAATAGTTCATCAACGGACGCTGCATATAGCTGATGATGTAATCCGCCGCCGAGCCGCCGCCATTGAATCGTTCGTCGATGACCGCGCCTTCTTTGTCGATCTGCGCGAAATAATATCGATTGAAATTCGTATAACCGGCGCCGCCTGTGTTCGGCAGATAAACGTACGCAAGCTTGCCGCCGCTAAGCTCGTAAACTTTGCGACGGTTGCCCTCTATCCAGGCGAGATTTCGCAAGCCGCCCTCGTTCGCAGTAGGAATTACAGTAACCTGACGCGAACCGGTTCCGTTCGGATCGGGCCCAACGCGCAAAACAACCTGGCGACCTGCAGTTTCCTGGAAAAAAGAATACAAGTTGTCGGTCGAACTAATATCGCGGCCGTTTACGGCGAGCAGATATTCACCCTCGCGAACATCAACGCCGGGCTGGGTCAAGGGCGCGACAAGTCCGGGATTCCAATTCTCGCCGTCGTAAATTTTTGAAAATCGAAATCGCCCGTTTTCGATTGAATAATCGGCGCCTAGAAGCCCGACGTTGTAACGCGTCGGCTGTGGAATATCGCCGCCGCCGGAATTATGATGGCCGACCGCCATGTTGCCGAGCATTTCCTGAAACAGATAATTCAAATCGGAGCGGCTCGCAACGCCGTTAAGATACGGTTCATATTTTGCCTTAGTTACCGATAGATTCAGGCCATGCAATCCCGGATCGTAAAAGAAATCGCGCTGAATACGCCAAACCTCGTGATAGATCTGTTTCCATTCGGCACGCGGATCGACGCGGACCTCCATATCGCCGACATTGACCGTGCCTTCGCCGGGCTTGATCGGGCCGACAGTCGAAGCGATCGTATAGCGATTTCCCTGTTGTCCGAAAAGCATCTTTTCGCCGTTAGCCGAAACTTGAAAATTATTCACGTTGTCGAGGATCTTCTCTGCTTTCCGCTTATCCAGATCGAATTTGTGAACGGCTACGGTTCCCGGTCCGGCGGTCGTTCCCGAAGCCGGGATCGATTCGAGCAAGTAAAAATTATTCGCTCGACCAGCAACCAGGGCAGCATAATTTCGCGTCGGCATCGGCATTGTTACGATGCGCTGTCCGATACGATCAAAGTCGATCGTTACGGTTACAGGTTCGGGTTTTGCGGGCGGTTTGGGTGTGTCCGGTTTCGGTTCGGCGATCTTTTCCTCATCGCTTTCCGGCGAAAGCGGCGAGTTGTCGATCTTCTTTAGGACGATCGCGTAAACACCGCGGCTGGTTTGAAACGGAAAACTCGACATATCGAGCCAGCCGGTCGTCGGTCCGGTATCCGTACTTGCGGTGAAATAGATATACTTGCCGTTTCGGTCAAATACGGCATAACGCGCATCACTCAAACCGTCGGTCAACTGCGTCGCTTTCGACATATCGAGCGAGTAAACGTGAACGGCACACAGACGATTCTTGAGTTGTTTTGTGTAAACGATCCATTTGCTGTCCGGCGACCATTCCGGATCGAGCACAAGAAACGGATTTTCGAACGGGTTTGTATCGACCTTCGTCATCGAGCCTTTTTCGACATCGAGATACCAAAGATTCAGACGCTTATCCGTGAACAATATTTTCTTGCTGTCCGGCGAGAATTTTGGCGAATAAAAATAAGATGACGGATTGCCCAAGGATACCTTTTTGACCTCGCCCATTCCGGTCTGATCGCGCAAATGGAGTGCATATTCACCCGATTCGTCCGAGAAATACGCGATCCATTTTCCGTCCGGCGACCATGCGGGATCGCGGTCGGCGACACCGGGCGAATTTGTAATATTTCGCGCGTTACCTTTTTCAGCGGGAACGCTTAGTATCTCGCCGCGAGCTTCAAACACCGCGCGTGCACCGGTCGGTGAAAGAGCGACATTCTGAATCCGACTTGCAACGCGCTCGAAACGCGGTCGCACTTCCGGCAGATCGCCGTTAAGACTGACGTCAACTTTGCTTGCCTTATTCGAGCCGGTGTCGTAGATCCAAATCGAGCCGAACTGTTCATACACGATTCCGCCGGGGCCTTCAGACGCCGATTTTATATCAAGTCCGGTATTCGCGACGGCTTCTGTAACCTTGCCGCCCTTAGTGTTATACGAATAAAGCGTAGTGTTGCGGCCGTTTCGATCCGATAGAAAGAAGATGCGGTCATCGATCCACATCGGAACATAATCGTTCGAATTTTGACGCGGTATCTCCTCCACGCTCGAATCCGCAAGATTTCCTATCCAGATCTTTGTCGTACGACCGCCGCGATATTTTTTCCATTGTGCAAACGCCGGTGCGAGCGGCATAAAAGCGATCTTCAAACCGTCGGGTGAGTATGAGGCCCGGACTGCGGCCATCGGAAACGGCAGTTCGGTCGGCAATCCGCCGCCGTTTACAGGAACCGTATAAAGCTTTGCAGAGGGCAGCGACGCTCCGCGTCCTGAAAAAAACAATATTGATTTGCCGTCCGGCGTCCAACCCGAAACCGCGTCGGCTCCCGGATGATAGGTGATGCGCTTTGGCTCACCGCCGTTCGCCGCAACGACATAGACATCTACATTGCCGTCGTATTCGCCCGTAAACGCGACCCAATTGCCATCAGGCGAAAACATCGGACTGGCCTCGTTACCCCGGCCGCTGGTCAAACGAATTGCCGCACCGCCGCCACGCGGAACGCTCCAAAGGTCGCCCGCGAAAACGAACACACTGTTAGTTCGATTCATCGTCGGCTGCCGAAACAGCATCGGCGAACCACTCTGTGCAGCCG
>JBOGOW010000124.1:0-9030 GCA_050748285.1 Pyrinomonadaceae bacterium | reverse complement strand
AATTTCGACGTATTTGTTACTTCATTCCAGCTCCTAACCAGTGACCACCACCGGGTTCGACCTGGCGGACCTTGAGCTGCTGCTCACGCACTACGACACCCCCGGCAGCGCCGGCCAGCCGCGCCGCCCGATCGAATTCAGAGCAAGTTCCAAAGCTAAGATCGACCTCGAATTGATGTTCATTCCGCTTAAAGATGGAAATGCTTTTGTTTGCGGATGGAATACTGAGAACAGTTTGTCATCTGCAAAATCGCTTGATTCGAACGAGAGTCATTTATTATTTGCCGCCGAAAATGGCGAGATCGGACTTTGGTATTGGGAATTCGGTACTGACGAACTCCAGGCGAATGCGAATTGTAAACTGATATTGGGGCTTCCGGCAGATGCGGAACTTACATACGGTTCTTTCTCATCTTCGGTTCACCCCGAAGATCGCGATTCGGTTAGACATTTTCTCAACGACACTATCCGGTCGGGTCAGCGCTACGAGTATAATTTCCGCATTATCTCGCCGGAAGGCGATGTCGAGTGGATCGCCGCAGAAGGCCGGTCATTTCTTTCTGGTCAATCGGCGCCGGAGAAAATGGTCGGCGTGATTCGGCGGATAACCGACGAGAAACGGGCGGCGGCGGAGCTTGAAACCGTATATGCGACCGCCCGTTCTGCCCGCGATGAAGCCGAAGTCGCTAATCGCTCGAAAGACGTTTTCCTGGCATTCGTCTCTCACGAATTGCGGGCGCCGCTAAACGCAATACTCGGTTGGTCGAATATCCTTTTGACCAAAGACGTTGATGAGAAAACACGTCGCAATGCACTCGAGACCATCGAGCGAAGTGCCCGCATGCAGACGAAGCTGATCAACGATCTGGTAGATTCCGCACGTGTTGCTTCAGGGAAGATACGGCTCGAATACTATCCGATAGATCTCATTGGCGTAGTGCGAAATGCCGTCGAGGCACAGCGGCCAGCGGCTGAGAACCGCGGGCTTGATTACCGGATCGGAGAGACGCCCGATTCGGCGATCGTCCTTGGTGACGCAAATCGGCTCCAACAGGTTTTCGGCAATTTACTTTCCAACGCGATCAAATTCACTTCGCCCGGCGGAGAGGTTTTTCTTGAAGCGGCCAGCAACCGAAATGAGATCTCAGTAAGCATCGTCGATTCGGGCGAAGGCATCAGCTCCGACACATTGCCGATCGTTTTCGAACAGTTTTCACAGGTCGGTTCGGCTCAGGATAAAGGCGTCGGGCTCGGGCTTGGGCTTTCGATCGCAAAAACTCTCGTTGAAAGGCATCGCGGATCGGTCCGAGCGGAAAGTGAAGGCGTAGGCAAAGGGTCGCGGTTCGTGGTCACGCTTCCTATACTCGATCCGTCAACGATCGAACATCCGACCGAAAAACGTCCTATGAACGCGAAAGACCCGCTTTCAAAAATTACGATACTTATAGTTGAGGACGAAGATGATTCGCGCGATATTTTGAGGCTGCATCTCGAAAATCTTGGAGCGTCGGTAATGGCCGCCGATTCGGTTGCGAACGCATTCAAATTGCTCGATGAATCCGACATGAAACCACACCTTATAATTTCCGATATCGGAATGCCTGAAGAAGACGGCATTTCGTTCATTACGCGGCTTCGGAAGCTTGAAAATACTGCAATCTCAAATATTCCGGCTATCGCACTCAGCGCGTTTGCCACCAGCGATTTCAAAGCAAACGCGCTCGATTCAGGCTTTCAGCGCTACGTTGCAAAACCGTTCGACCCCGAAACGCTCACGTCTGCAGTGCTCGACCATATCAAATTTGCAAACTGAACGACCATTTCAGATTACGCATTAGAACGGTTCGATTCCGAGTTTGCCGAATCAAGACTTTTTCATGCGTATTTTATCGTGAATTTTATTTCGTGTTTTTTTGTGTATTTTCGTGGTTCAGTTCTTTTTCAGAAATCACAAGTAACGAAAAGTGAATAATAGACTTCGGCTATTCGCTATTCGCTTTTCACGATTCGTTATTTGGGAAAAGCCAAGCCATCAAAAACCCAAGTACCATTTTCTAATCCGAATTTAGGGTTTATTTTTGCAGCGCAAATCGGCATTCGATGGCGTCTCCATTTTGTATCCCGAATCGCACCGCCATTCGCGGATATGTTTCTTGGACGACTTCCAAATCTTCAACACCGAGCAGCATTTCAGCTTCGGCGATTGCCGAGATCGGCCCTTCGATCTCCATAAATAAACCGAACGGCAGTTCATCCAATACGACTTCGACCTTTCGGAAATGATACGTTCGGCGGCGTTTTTCGTAAACTATCGCGCGTTTCAATCCGATCGCTTCGATGATCGAACGGATTGCGACGGCATCGGCGATTTCGCTCTCGAATTCGACCTGCTCTTTCGCTCCCGATGTGCTCGGAAGTCTTCGTTTGAATGTTAAAATCGATCTGTTCTGCGTTTCGCGAATTCTGACGACCGCGTTTCTTTCGACAAGTTCTTTGTTAGCGAATATCGAGTTCACTTCCGTGTCTTCGCCGATAAATTCGGCGCCGAATTCTTCAAGCGAGGCAACGATCTCACGGCGAATTTCTTCCGTCAACCGGTATTTCTTTTCGATCTCTATCGCCATAAAGCTATGCTTGCCGTATCCATTTCCAAACTTCGGGAATGGTCGCACGCTTTCCGTACATCAGCATCCCGACTCGATAAACGCGCGATGCGATCCAGACAAGCCCGGCGATAGCGGCCGCGTTTACCGCAAGCGATAAGCCGATCTGCCAGAGTGGCGGCATTTCGGAAAGAATGCGAACCGGCATCGTTATCGGAGCAAAAAACGGCGCGATTGAAACCCAAAACGAGGTTGTCGAATTCGGGTCGCGAATAACGGCGAAACAAAAATAGAATGCCGCGAGCATCAGCATTACCGGCGGAAATACGAATTGCCCGCCTTCCTGCACGGTCGTAACCATCGAACCGATCAACGCAAAGATCGACGCATAAATGAAAAATCCGAGAATAAAATAGAGCAGAAACAATGCGATCATCCAGGGTGTGATCGTCGGTATGGCGCTCACGAATTGGCCCAGATCGGTTTGTGCCGCAAGTATCGCGACGAGCGACGCCGCCGAGACGACCCAGATAGTCAACTGCGTCAGTCCGGCCAATCCTACGCCTACGAGTTTTCCCAACATCAATTCGAATGGCCGCGCGGATGAAAAAAGTATCTCGGCGATTCGTGTTTCTTTCTCTTCAACGACGGCGGCCATGATCGCCTGGCCGTATATCGCGAGCGTGATGTAGATCATCAGCCCGATAATGAAAGACGCGGCAAAGGTGCCCGCATTATTTTTTTCAACGCCCTTTTCGTCGATGCCCTTCGAATCGATATTTACCCTCGCTCCAAGCTCTGCAAGACGCGATTCGCTAATATTCGCGTCCGCCAACCTTTGCGAACGAACGGCGTCATTCAGGGCGTCTCGAAACGTATCATTCGAAACAAAATCGCCGCCTTTTCTCGATCGAAATTCGAATCGAGCACCCGCAAAATCAAAGTTTTCCGGCACAATAAGATACGCATCGATCTCGTCTCTAATCATCTTGCCGACGAGTTCCGAGCGCATTTGCTCATCGGACATATTGCCGGTTTCAAACGGAACGAGTTTAAAATCCTGCATAAACTGTGCCGCGTTCTGCCGCATTCGTTCCTGCTGATCGACGGAAATATTTTTGAACTGTTCGCTCGCCGCCTGTTTCGCCTTGTCCATCAAACGGTCGCCCGAGAGATTGCCTTGCAGCCGCGGCAGAATTTTGCCGGTTGGATCGACGACTGCAATGCGGGTCGGCTCGCCCTTCATAGAAAAGATGAGCATCGGCACCAGCGAAAATCCGCCGACCAGCAGCGGCAGTAAAAACGTCGCGATCAGAAACGACCACTTAAAGACCATCTTTCGATATTCGTGTTTTACGACTGCAAAAAACTTTTGCATAGGTTCGGTTCTGGAAATCGTTCTCCACTTCTCACTTCTTACATCTCATTTCTCATGTCGCACTTCTCACTTCTTCAACGAAAATATCATTCAAGCTCGGCTCGGTTTTTTCAAACTTGCTTATGTTTGCATTCGATTCGACAAGCTTCTTCAGCAACGTCTGCGGATCGACCCCGGCTGCGAGGTGCAGCTCTTGTTCGTCGGCGTGATTGACGACGCTTTCGACGAGACTCTTATCGTTCAAAACACTTCCTGCGTTCGTGCCGCGAAAGGCGATCAGGTTTGTGCCGTAGCTTTCCTTTATTTCGCGGAGACTGCCGCTCAAAACCTTTCGTGATTTATTGATTAGCAAAATGTCCTTGCAAAGCCTCTCGGCGGTTTCCATAAGGTGCGTCGAGAAAATTATCGTCTTATCGGCGGAGCGATATTCGTCGATAACCTCCATCAGGAATTCGACATTGATCGGGTCGAGACCCGAAAACGGTTCGTCGAGGATCAGAATGTCCGGGTCGTGCAGCACGGTCGCGATGAACTGTATCTTCTGCTGCATTCCTTTGGAAAGATCGGTCGTTTTTTTCTTCTTCCACTCGGAAAGCTGCATGCGTTCGAGCCATCGTTCGATTCGTCGGTCGGCCTCGGTGGTGTCAACGCCCTTGAGCGCCGCAAAATAGCGAAGCTGGTCAAGCACTCGCATTTTTTTATACAGCCCGCGTTCCTCCGGCAGATACCCGATCCGGTTTTGCAGTTCATGCGTGATCCGCTCGCCGTTCAAAGTGATCGTGCCTTCGTCCGGAAACGTAATGCCGACGATCATTCGAATGGTCGTGGTCTTACCGGCGCCGTTCGGCCCGAGAAATCCAAAAACGCGGCCCGCTCGAACCTCGAAACTCAGATCCTCGACCGCAGCAAAATCACCAAAACGCTTCGTCACATTCGCAACTTGCAACGACACATCGGGGGAATTTGTTTCTGCCATCTCCAACTATTTTCGCCGCCAACGCCATCATTTGCAAAAGCCCGCGTGTAAACAAGGGCGGTATCAGGTCGCCCGTTTCCGTTGCTCGCATCTTAACCACACGCAGTCAGGAAGGCGGGCTTGCCCCCGCAACTCTCGACTTTAGGCGGTTCTGTTTGCACGGAGATGCGCGTATCGCCCTTACTTCGTGCGGGCTTCTGCACTCCGCTCTTTTGCAAAAGAGCGGCGTGTAAACAAGGGCGGTATGCGCATCGTCGGAGGAAAGCGTTTGGCGGCTAAGAATCCGTTGCCCGATCTTGATTGTTCCGCCCTTACTTACGTGCGGGCTTGTGCAATGGAACGCGGACATTCCTGTCCGCAGGCGGACTTGCGGCTCTTTTTTGCACGGAGATGCGCGTACCGCCCTTACTTACGTGCGGGCTTGTGCAAAAGATGCGTGGCGTTGCGTGAATAAAACACTTGACAATGCCTGCAACGCTATGGTATGGTAAAATTCTGCTGGCGCGACTGAACCTCGATGGCTGACTATTCGCATTACACAGAACTCAATTTTCGTAATAAATCCGACATTCTTGATCGGACCGGCCCGGCATTCCCGCTGTTACGTGTTTCAGATGTTTCAAATGTTTCAGGCGTTTCAGGCGTTTCATTTGTTTCAGACGTTTCACGGAAACATAGATACCCCGCCCAGAAACGAAACACCCGAGCTGTCGGCAGATTACCTTATAAATGCGCGCCGGCTTATGGGCAGTTCAAAATAATCGCCATCGTGGAGATATTTGTTACGAACGGAGCGGGGACACTCTTGTCCCCAACGCCGGTTCCTCCGGCGTAACGAAGCGTAATTTGCTAGAGCATTTGCGTCCATTCGGGCACTTGCGGACAGGAGTGTCCGCGCTCCGTTTGCTATAATCGCCAACTCGGACGGAGTGGGGACACTCTTGTCCCCAACGCCGGTTCCTCCGGCGTAACGAAGCGTAATTTGCTAGAACATTTGCGTCCATTCGGGCACTTGCGGACAGGAGTGTCCGCGCTCCGTTTGCTATAATCGCCAAAGTGGAGATATTTGTTTACAGACAAGGTGCGGAAAGTGTGGAAGAGGGCTTCACGCGCGACGAGCTGCCGAAACTTTTAGCAGACGAGACGAATGTCGTGTGGGTCGATCTTCAGGGTGAGAGTGAGAGCAATTTAAACGAGTCGAAGGACGTGCTGCTTAACACGTTCGGCTTTCATCATCTTACGGTCGAGGACTGCGTTGAAACACGCAACCAGCCAAAGGTCGAAATTTTTGACAAATATTTGTATTTCATCGTCCACGGCATCAAGCCCGGCGAAACCAATCCTTCCAATTTTGCGACAAAGGAACTCGACGGCTATTTGGGAACAAACTTCGTCGTTACATTTCACGTCGAGCGTTTTCAAAGCATCAAGAAGGTTAAGCAAAAGATCCGCAGCAGTACGTTCGTCTGCCAACGCGGAGCCGCATATCTTCTTCATCACATTTTGGACGAACTTGTCGATCTGTATATGCCGATCGTCGATGATTTCGACCGCGAGATAAATTCGCTCGAGGATCGCGTGCTCGAAATGCGTTCGAGCGGCAACGAGATACTCGGCGAGATAATGGATCTCCGCCGAAGTGTCGCGCGATTGAAGCGGATTTCGTCGCGTCAGTTGGAAGTGCTTTATCGGATGTCTCACGGAGAATTTCCGCTAATACCGGCAAACGTGCTGCCCTTTTTCCGCGACGTGCACGACCATCTTTTGCGTATCTCCGACCTTTCCGAAGGCTATCGCGACCTTGTCAGCAGCCTTTTCGACATACATTTCGCCGTCGTCGGCAACCGCACAAACGATGTAATGAAAACGCTCGCAGTCGTTTCGGCAATCATACTACCCTTAAGTCTTATCGCAGGAATTTATGGAATGAATTTTGAATATATGCCGGAACTGAAAAGTCCGCGCGGATATTTCTTAACTCTCGGCGTGATGACACTAATAACTTTTGCTCTACTGATGTATTTCTGGCGGCGGGGTTGGATATTTCAGAAAGACGAGATCGTAATGCCGCCTTCGAAAACAAGCGACGACGCAAACGACGACTAACTTCGCGCTAGCAGATTTGCGACCTGTAGATCGCCAAAACCGTAAACACCCGCACGCTTTTGAAACTCCGGAAACGCGGTTTCGATTTCCGTAAATCCTGCGTTCTTTATTTCTTTCATTATCTCGGCGGGCCGTTTATCGATCTCAGCCTCCGCATCGCAAACTTCCTGCAGAAACGGAAAACTCGGCGAACGGAATTCGCCAAGCTCGAGCAGTTTGTCAGAATCCCGTTTGCGAAACGCATTCCAAAGTTTTGCGCCGGTCGCTAAGTCTTCATCGGTGAACTGAACTCTTGCTTCAAAACATTCGCCAAGCTGTTCAGCGTTATGCTGTCCAAAACCTTTCCACACATCGTCAGGAGACGCATTCAACGGGGCAACACGAAAAACTTTAGCCTCGGTATTTTTCAGCAGATCGAGGCAGAACCACATATTTGACGCGCAGAATAGTTCGTATTCGAACCAGAGATTTACTTCCGCGTCAGCGGGCAGGCCGATGAGCCGTTCAAGTTCGTATGCGACATTTTCCTGATATTCGATCGGGTCGCCGTCGTATTCGAGCGAAAGAAAATTCGCTCGCACCTGCCAAAATTCATCGGGCGTTTCGCCAGTCAAGTCACCGGCAACAAGACATTCGCGGCAAACGATCACCTCACCGACAATATCGGTTTTCTTAAATTCTTCAACGAGCGAATCGCCCGGCAAAACATGATAGATCATAAGTCAGAACCGCGAGCGGTAGCGACCGGGTTCTTTTCCTGCAAGTCAAAAAGACAATGTAACCGCGTATATGATAGCAAGGCTAACGCCCGCATAAACGCCTGCGACAATATCGTCTGCACAAATCCCCAAACCACCTGGCAAAACTTCTAGTGCGCGTATCGGATACGGCTTCCAAATATCGAATAATCGGAACAGAAGAAAACCCGCAAGTATCAACGGCCACCCGATCCCGAAGGGAACGAATAGAAATACGATAAGCTGCCCGATGACCTCATCGACGACAGCTTCCGAAGGATCCGAATTTCCAAGCAGCGCGACGGAACGGCCTGCTGCCCATATCCCCGCTAAACAGAATAGGAAAACGCAAAACAATATTCCTGCGTAAAGCCAGGCAATCACCTCAAACGGAATTCCGAAAGTTGGATACGCAGATAGAAATGGCCATACCGGCTCTATGAATAACCGTGAATCAGCCAGAATGACAGACGCAATGAATGAAATTCCCAAATAAATCGCCACGCCAACCGCCGAACCCCACGTTCCCTGTGCAACCGGCAAATAGCCGACTCCAAAAGTCGTAAACGCAATTGCGATGTAGTCCTTTATGCCTTGAGGCTTTCGGCGTTCGATCTCTTGTTTCATAGTTACTATCTAGACTTTTCCGCTTCTCTCGGTTGTTCTTTGCGAAACTCTGCGTCAAGACTTTGCGAACCTTTGCGTAAGTCATTTTGCTATGACGCAAAGTAACGCAAAGGAGCAAAGAACCGCAAAGCCAATCTTTTAAAGTTTGTTGACCAATCTTCTTATTCCATCCTTTAATACCGGAGTATTAAAGTTAAGGATCAGTCCAAGTTTGTAATCGCCCAGTTTAAGATAGGTCAGCAGCTGAGCCACATGAACGTCCGAAATGAACTCAACAGATTTTACCTCCACGACAACTCGATTTGCTACTAACAGATCCATCCTGTAACCGTGGTTTAGTTTCACTTCTTTGTAAACCACTGGCATCGGAACCTGCTTTGAAACCTGCAATCCTTTCAGTCTTAATTCGTATGCCAAGCATTCTTCATACGCAGACTCCAACAGCCCAGGCCCCAAAACCTTGTGAACCTCGATCGCGCAGCCAATTATGATATTAGATATCTGATTCTCATCCATACGCTTATGTTTCTTTGCGTTTCTTAGCTTTTTTGCGTTCCTTTGGTTACAGCTTTGAATATTGCCGCAGAGTATGGCAAAGATTAC
>JBOGOW010000123.1:0-9036 GCA_050748285.1 Pyrinomonadaceae bacterium | reverse complement strand
GTGCAATATTACATCGACAATACGGGCGTGCAGGTCGCGGATGTCGCCATCGGATTTATTTATCTCGAGGAGATGGATCTCGATGCGATCAAAAAGCTGCAAGCGAATCTGTCGGCTGAGGGCAGATCGTTCGATTATTATTGCTGGGATCTATATGCCCGCGTGGGTCAGGAATATCAGCAAAACGAAGACCTAAAAGCAAAGCGTGCGGAGGTGCTTCATTCCGTCGAGACCGGAAATAATGACATTGCCGAGATTGCCGAATACATCGCCGGGCGAAACGTCGAGTGCATTGTTAAAACAATGGATCGAGTCTCGATCCGTTATGACCTGCTGCCGCGCGAATCCGATATTCTGCATCTTCATTTTTGGGACAAGGCATTCGAGCAAATGAAGCAGCTTGGCGTTGTTCATCTTCAAACCGAAGGTAAAAATGCGGGATGTTGGGTGATGCCGTTTGACGAGCACTCGGCAACCGACGAACACGAATCTGACAAGATTTTGGTGCGTTCCAATGGGACCGTTACCTACACGGGTAAAGATATCGCATACCAAATGTGGAAGCTCGGCATCTTGGGCCTCGATTTTTTTTACAGGCCGTTTTACACCTACGGCGACGGACGCATTGTGTGGACGACTACCGAAAAAGAATCTGAAAGCTCGGCGGACAGTCCGCATTTTGGCAAGAGCGAATCGATCTATAATGTTATCGACGCACGCCAGTCATATACGCAGCGGATTGTCCGAATGGGCGTCGTGGCGATCGATCCGGAAAAAGGCGAAAAAGCGAGCGTTCATCTTTCGTATGAGATGGTTGCCTTGTCGCCGGCCGCGGCGGAAGAGTTGGGTTTTGAGATTTCCGATGACGATAAGAAAAAAACATTTATCGAAATGAGTGGACGAAAAGGGCTTGGCGTGAAGGCGGACGACCTTTTGAATCGGCTTGAAATAAATGCGCTCGCCGAAGTCGAATCCAGACATTCGGAAATTTCGGAAACCGAAAAGAAACAGATCGCTCATCAGATCGCGGTCGGCGCGCTGCGTTATTTCCTACTCAAATTCACGCGAAACACGGTAATCGTTTTCGATTTTAAGGAAGCGCTTTCTTTCGAAGGCGAGACGGGATGCTTTTGCCAATATTCGGCTGTGCGTGCGAATTCGATATTTCGAAAACTCGATGAACGCGGTGAGAATATTGAGGAAATTATTTCCAGCATTGCAAATAATAAACAGATCGAAGAAGTGCTTGCGGGTGAAAGTGGCAACGACATTTGGGCGATGCTGATGCAGGCATCGCGGCTGGAGGAAACTTTGCGCAGTGCCGAGGCTCAAAACGAACCGGCATTGCTTGCGAAATACACGTTCAATCTCGCAAAAGCATTCAATCTTTTTTATCACAATCACAAGATCATCCCGGAAACCGATGCGACGAAGCGCGCCGTTTTGATCGCGGTAGCGGATCGTGCACGTGCAGCGCTGATCGCCGCTTTGGACACGATGGGAATCGAGGTGCCGGTTCAGATGTGATTGACACGCTACGGCGAATTCTGCTAAAAGTTTATACAGTGAATATTTATCAAGCTGCATATTTGGCAAACGAATGGCGAAGCGACTTCGCCTGGCGAATGCATTTGTGCGGCCTTCACTTTGATCGATAAAAGCTCTAGGGTTTTTGTTCCTTTTTCCCAGGACCTCCGATCATTAGAAAATGCCGCTCCGAAAAAGGGCGGCATTTTTTTATTTAATTTATGAACGACTTCGCATCATTTTTGGAAAAATCAAAATCGGCGAACGTGATTCCGGTCGTGGAAACGCTGGCCGCCGATCTGCTGACTCCGCTTGCGGTTTATCTGAAACTTGCCGGCGAGGCCGAAAATTCGTTTCTGCTCGAATCGGTAGAAGGCGGCGAATCGTTAGCGCGATTTTCGTTTATCGGAGTCGATCCGGTATTTGTTGCGACCGGAAATGATGAACAGGTTTCGATCACGGATAAGAACGGCACGCAAAAAATTTCGACGCCGATGATCGAATTTTTGCGTGAACATTTTGCGAAATATAAAGTTTACGAGGACGGCAGTTTGCCGAGCTTCATCGGTGGAGCGATCGGGACGATGAATTTTTCCTGTTCGGCTTGGTTCGAACCGAGCGTGAAAAGCGAATTAGAGAAACCCGAAAATGAAAGCACATTTATGTTCTTTCGCTCGATTATCGCATTCGACCACGTCAAGCAAATCATCCAGATCGTTTCGCTTGTAATCATGGATGAAGGCGTTAGCGAAAATGAATTCGACGCTGCTCGTAAAACGAACCTTGAAATTCGAAAAACTCTTGAATCGGGTGAACTGGTTCTTCCGCAAAATAATTCGGGAGTTTCTGTTGAACCGTCGTCATCGAATTGGGAAAAAGAAAAGTTCGAAAATGCGGTTTGTAAAATCAAGGAAATGATAAATGCAGGCGATGCGTATCAGGTTGTAATTTCGCAATGTTTTCGGAAGCCGACGAATACAGCTCCGGTGGCGATCTATCGCGCGATCCGTTCGCTAAATCCATCGCCGTATATGTTTTTGATAAAAGTTGGCGAACGTTCGATCATCGGAGCGTCGCCGGAAATGCTTGTCCGCGTTCGGGGCCGCGATCTCGAATATCGGCCTATCGCCGGAACGCGGCCGCGGGGGAAAACACCGGATGAAGATCAGATACTCGCGAATGAAATGCGTGCCGACCGAAAGGAAGTTGCCGAGCATTTGATGCTCGTCGATCTCGGACGAAACGATCTCGGCCGTGTTGCCGAATACGGAAGCGTAAAGGTCGATGGGTTGATGAGCGTCGAAAAATATTCGCACGTCCAGCACCTTGTCAGCTACCTTTCGGCAAAATTGCGCGATGGCCTTGATCGTTTCGATGCCCTCGCTGCCTGCTTCCCAGCCGGCACCGTATCGGGCGCGCCGAAAGTTCGAGCGATAGAAATAATTCAATCGCTCGAACCAACGGAACGCGGAATCTACGCCGGTGCCGTCGGTTATTTCGATTATGCGGGAAATATGGATACGTGTATCGCGATTCGTACAATGACACTAGAAAACGGGATCGCAATTTTGCAGGCAGGCGCCGGTATCGTTGCGGACTCGGTACCTGAAACGGAATTTCAGGAAACCCTGAACAAGGCCGCCGCGATGTTGCGGGCAATAGAAATAGCGGAAAATAGTTTCTAGTTTATCGTTTTTTGTTTCTAGTTTCAGATTTTTGGATTTTGCTTTTTCGAATAATAAATGGGTGATTCGATTTTAAGAGATGTGATTGAATTGTTTCGGTCCGAAGATTCTTTTGCGCCTGCGGATGCTGCGTCAGTTCTCGACGCATTGATATTAGAATTGGATAAATCGATTCTCGCCGAGCTATTTCGCGCGTGGAATGAAAAAGGCATCGAAGAAAATGAAATTTACTACATTGCTAAAATAATGCGTGAGCGATGTGTAAAAGTGGTTTCCGAACACAAATCTTTTGTCGATATCGTGGGAACGGGCGGCAGCAGATCGAAAACGTTTAATGTCTCGACCGCAGCGGCATTTGTTGTTGCTGGTGCAGGCGTCGCGGTCGCAAAACACGGCAACAAAGCGGCGACGAGCAGTTCGGGGAGCGCGGATGTTCTATCGGCATTGGGAATCGAACCTGTCGTCGATGCCGCAACCGCAGAACGCTGCTTGAACGAAATCGGTATCTGCTTTATGTTTGCACCGAATTTTCATCGGCTTTCGCCGACACTCGCAAAGGTCCGACGCGGGCTTGGCTTTCCGACGATCTTCAACTGCGTCGGACCGCTGTGCAATCCGGCAAACGCACCGCATCAATTGATCGGCGTGTGGTCGGAGGAACTTGTTCCCAAAATGGCAAACGCTCTTGCACGACTCGGAACAAAAAAATCGTGGGTCGTCCACGGCAAAGACGGCCTCGACGAAATATCATTGAGCGGCCCGACGCTAGTCGCTGAAGTTGAAAACGGCTCGGTTCGCTCGTTCGAAATATCGCCCTCGGTTTTCGGCATCGATACCGGAACGCTGAACAAGTTTCAGGCCGCGACATCTGACGAAAGCGCATTGATAATTCGTGAAGTATTGCACGATAAAATTATGCAAAGCGAGGCTGCGAAAATCGTTTTGATGAATGCCGCGGCCGCGATTCATATAAATGGATGCGACGATGTTCTCGCCAGTTTTCATCTCGCGTCCGAAAGCATTAGCAGCGGCAATGCGGGCAAAAAACTGGAAGAACTTGCGGATGCGATGAAACCGGAAACGCTATGATAGATCCGATTCGGAATAACGAAAAACGAATAGTGAATAACGAATAGTGTAAATCGGTTATTCGTTATTCACTTTTCGCTATTCACTATTTTGAAACAGCCGAAAATTAAGGGAATGAAGGGAACGATATTAGAAAAGATACTAGACGCAAAACGAATTCGTGTCGAGGCAGCAAAACGCAAAAATGACGTCGCGGCATTGATCGAACGTGGTCGGTCGATGCGTGCGGATTCGGCTCGGCATCGGTTTCGGGATGCGCTTTCCACTTCGTCACGGATAAATATTATTGCTGAAATAAAACGCGCGTCGCCATCGAAAGGTATTATTAACGAAGATTTTGCCGTGGCGGATTTGGCAAAGGCTTATGAAGAAGGCGGTGCGGCGGCGATCTCGGTTTTGACCGAAGAAGATTTTTTCAAAGGCTCGCTTGATGATCTTAGAGAGGTTCGTGAAAGTGTCGCTTTGCCTGTCTTGCGAAAAGATTTTATTTTCGACGAGTTTCAGATATACGAAGCCGCCGAGGCGGGTGCCGACGCGATACTTTTGATAGTCGCTATGCTGCCGGACGACGTTTTGAAGCGGCTGTTTGATTTGGCCGAGAACGAGCTAGGAATGGACGCGCTGGTCGAGGTTCACACAATAGAAAAATTGCGTAGAGCGGTCACCATCGGTGCAAATATGATTGGGGTGAACAATCGTGATCTCAACACTTTCGACGTGTCGCTTGATGTATCACGTGAACTTATTCAACACGCTTCAACGAGCTTGGTCATGGTCGCTGAGAGCGGTTTAAGAACCCGGGAAGATCTTATCGAATTACGCGAATTAGGCTATTCGGGATTCTTGATCGGCGAAACGCTGATGCGAAGCGGCGACCCGGAAAAGGAAATAAGAAATTTAGCCACAGATGCACACAGATGAACACCGATTGATCAAAATTATATCTGTGTTTATCTGTGTGAATCTGTGGCCAATTATTTTATGACGAAAGTTAAGATCTGTGGTATTACAAATCTCGAAGATGCTTTGCTATCAGCCAAGTTTGGTGCCGATTCGTTGGGGTTTAATTTTTACGAGAAAAGTCCGCGATACATAAAACCACAGGCTGCACGTGAGATCATCGATCAGCTTCCGGATGGCGTTTTGAAAGTCGGTGTATTTGTGAATGAGTCGCTGGAGAAAATTATCAAAACTGTAAAACATGCTCGTCTTGACGCGATACAATTGCACGGTGACGAAACGGCGGAATTTGTTGAGGAAGTAAAGTCTGCGACCAAATTGCAAATCATAAAAGCGTTGCGTATTTCGAACGAATTCGTTTCTGACGATTTTCTTTATTTTGAAGCCGAAGCGATTTTGCTCGATACATTTTCTGCAAACGAATACGGCGGTACGGGCGAGACATTCGAATGGGAAAAAGCGAAAAAAGCGATGGCAATTTTTCCGCAAGTCTATTTGGCAGGCGGTCTTAACGAGAAAAATGTCGGTGAAGCTATCACCCAACTCAGGCCATATGCGGTCGATGCGTGCAGCGGTTTGGAATTGGAAAAAGGAATTAAAGATCGGGCGAAAGTCGAGGCATTTATCACGGCTGTCCGAAATGCGATATGAGTTACGAACCAAACGAACGAGGTTATTGGGGCGAATACGGCGGGCGATATGTGCCGGAAACGTTGGTCTCGCCGCTCGATGAACTCGGTGAAGCGTATTTCACATATCGTGATGACAATGCTTTTCGTGCTGAGTTTGAGCAGTTATTGAAAGATTTTGTCGGTCGCCCGACACCGCTTTATTTTGCCGAAAGGCTGACCGAAAAACTCGGCGGTGCGCGAATTTATTTAAAACGTGAGGACCTCAATCACACCGGAGCGCACAAAATAAATAATTGCATCGGGCAGATATTGCTGGCTCGGCGAATGGGGAAAAAACGGATCATCGCCGAAACCGGCGCCGGACAGCACGGCGTAGCGACTGCAACGGTTTGCGCGCGATTTGGTCTCGAATGCGTCGTTTATATGGGCACCGAAGATATGCGTCGGCAGGAGTTGAACGTGTTTCGGATGCGGCTGCTCGGTGCCGAAGTTCGCGGAGTTGATTCAGGTTCGCGGACGCTGAAAGATGCTATCAACGAAGCGCTTCGTGATTGGGTGACAAATGTTGAAACAACGTATTATCTGCTTGGCTCGGCGCTCGGGCCGCATCCTTATCCGCTAATGGTTCGCGATTTTCAGAGCGTGATCGGCCGCGAAACACGCGAGCAGATCGTCGAAAAAGAAGGACGACTTCCTGACCTTTTGATAGCCTGCGTCGGCGGCGGATCGAATTCGATCGGGCTGTTTCACGAATTTCTAAATGATGATGTGAAAATGATCGGCGTCGAGGCCGGCGGAACCGGAGGCGGTTTGGGCGAACATGCCGCGCGATTTATGTCCGGTGGAAGTGTCGGCGTTTTGCAGGGAACGAAAAGCTATTTGCTCCAGGATGAGCTAGGCCAAATTGCATTGACGCATTCGGTTTCGGCAGGTTTGGACTACGCATCGATCGGCCCCGAACACGCTTTTCTTCACGACCAAAACCGAGTCGATTATGTATCGGTTTCAGACAATGAAGCGCTTTCAGCATTTCAGCTCTTGTGCGAAACCGAAGGTATCATCCCTGCTCTTGAATCGGCCCACGCCATCGCTCACGTTGTAAAAATCGCCGATGAATTGCCGCGCGATTCAATCATCGTCGTGAATCTCTCCGGCCGTGGTGACAAAGACGTGAACTCGGTCGCGGAACTGCTTTAAAATGCAGAAGCCCGCGCGTAAGCAAGGGCGATACCCGGAAGTAACATTTCAAAAGATATGTCCACTATCAAACAAACATTCGAGATACTAAAGCGCGATGGCCGCAATGGGTTCATACCATTTGTCACTGCCGGCGATCCTGATCTAGAAACTTCGCTTGAGATCGTGCTGACGCTTGCTGAAAATGGTGCCGACATTATCGAACTCGGTATTCCTTTTTCCGATCCGATGGCTGACGGGCCGACGATCCAGGCGTCTTCGCAAAGGGCATTGGGAAATGGTGTATCGCTTTCCGATATTCTAAGAATGGTGAAAGCGATCCGCGAGAAAACAGATGTCCCGATTGTCCTCTTCAGTTATTTAAATCCGCTGTTTCGATATGGAATCGAGCGTCTGGCGGAAGACGCAAAAGTGGCGGGTGTTGACGGAGTTCTGGTTACCGACGCCGTCGATGAAGAAGCGAAAGAGATTGCCGGAGTTTTTCGGAATAATGGAATCGATTTGATCTCATTGATCGCACCGACGACAACCGACGAGCGTTTGAAAACAATAGCCCAAAACGCGAGTGGATTTCTTTATGCGGTCTCGCGTCCCGGTGTGACTGGCACACAAAGTGAAACCAGCGAGGCAGCGGAAATTCTTGTGCGGCGAGCTCAACAAGTTACCGACCTTCCAATTGCTGTCGGTTTCGGTATTTCGACACGTGAACAGATCGATGACGTTTGGCGATATGCCGACGCCGCAGTCGTCGGTTCGGCAATTGTTCGCGAGATCGAAAAATCAATAGAATCAGGCAAGACCGTCGAACGAGTTCTCGGCTTCGTCCGTGTACTATTGGGACACGCGTAAGTTTGAATTTGGTTTGATTTGGCGTGAGGGTGGTTGGCCTCGTGACCTTTGTGGAAGACTTTGTGGCCTCTGTGTTTTGTTTTTTCTAACACAGAGGACACGGAAGTTATGACACAGAGATCACGGAGTCTTGAAAATCCAGATGAGACCGAATGTTACCTGGATTTGCAAAAGGGTCCGTCGAAATCTAAAGTCTTAGTTTTGCTGTAAGCACAAAAGGAAAACGTAAATATGCTCATTGTAATGAAACCCGATGCGACCGCGGCCGACATCGACCGTGTTATCGAGATAGTCGAAAAACTCGGATTTCGCGGTCATTCGATGCCCGGTGAAATGCGCACAGCTATCGGTGTTACGGGAAACAAAGGCTCGGTCGATCCGGCTCATTTCGAAACGCTCGCGGGCGTTGCGGACGTGATCCGCGTTACGAAACCGTACAAGCTGATCTCGAACGATCTTCGTCCGGAAAAATCTATTATCAAGATCGGAAATGCACTAATCGGCGACGGCTCGCTGGCGATGATCGCCGGGCCGTGCGCAGTCGAAAATCGCGAACAGGTTTTTGAAGCTGCAAAAGCCGTTGCGGATAGCGGTGCTAAATTTTTTCGCGGCGGAGCGTTCAAACCGCGCACTTCCCCATACGCCTTTCAGGGAATGGGCGAGGACGGTTTGAAGATATTAACCGAGGTTCGAGATCAGTTTGGGTTGAACATCGTAACCGAGGCGATGGACGAGCGCGGCATCGATCTCGTCGAAAAATACGGCGACTGCATACAGATCGGTGCCCGTAATATGCAGAATTTTTCGCTTTTGAAATACGTCGGACAGACGCGAAAACCTGTTTTATTGAAACGCGGACTTTCGGCAACGCTCGACGAATTTTTGCTCGCCGCTGAGTACATTATGGCCGAAGGAAATTACGATGTGATCCTCTGCGAACGCGGCATCCGCACCTTTGCCGATCACGCGCGAAATACGCTCGACCTTTCGATCGTCCCTGCGGTCCGTCGGCTTTCGCATCTGCCGATCATCGTCGATCCTTCGCATGGCACCGGCCATAACTATATGGTCGAACCGATGGCGCGCGCCGGCGTCGC
>JBOGOW010000122.1:0-9060 GCA_050748285.1 Pyrinomonadaceae bacterium | reverse complement strand
CAGCCGTTGCCGTACTTAAGGAAAACAAGGTCGTTTACAAGACATTCAACAACGGAAAACATGAGGAGTATGTTAAGGCCTTTGACAAGGCTCTTAAATAGAACCAAAAGTTTGGTCAACCAAAAGAGCGCGAAAGTGAGGTATTACTTTCGCGCTTTTTGGTGATAAATTTCATAGAAGAAGTGCTTGCTATTTGATGGCATAGCTCTTTCCAAATAGCGAATAGTGTATAGCGAAAATCGAATAGTGGAAATCGATTATTCGCTTTTCTCTATGCCGCATCAGTATGCCGATTGAAAAATGTTAAAGCCGCGAATAAAAATCTGCTGCATTGCTAACGAAATGGAAGCTGAGGCTGCGGTCTCGTTCGGTGCGTCGGCGATCGGTTTGGTCGGAGCTATGCCTTCCGGGCCGGGGCCGATATCGGATGAAGGAATTTATCGAATTGCCCGGTCAATTCCGCCGCCGATCGCGACGTTTTTGTTAACAAGCGAACAGACCGCGCAGGGCATAATCGAACATCATCATCGCACGAAAACCAATACGATACAGATCGTTGACGAGCTCATTGGCCGCGATTACAAAACGATCCGCGATGCGCTGCCAAATATAAAACTTGTTCAGGTGATTCACGTTGTCGGCGAAGAATCTCTTGACGAGGCGGCCGAATTAGCCGAATTTGTCGATGCGATCTTGCTCGACAGCGGCAATCCGAATTTGACTGTCAAGGAGCTTGGCGGAACCGGTCGGCGGCACGATTGGCGGCTTTCGCGGCGAATAGTTGAAACCTGCGGCAAGCCGGTATTTCTAGCAGGTGGATTGAATGCCGAAAATGTTCGCGAGGCTACCGAAACCGTTCAGCCATTTGGGCTTGATCTGTGTTCCGGGGTTAGGACCGACGGGAACCTCGATCTGAAAAAACTTGAAGATTTCTTTAACGCCGCGAATCAATAAAATCGGAGGGATCGACCCAACCTGTTCGTTCGCTCGAATAACCGCCACCGGGTTGATCCCACATCGGACAAGTGCTTGTCCTAATTTCGAAATGTAGGTGGCAAAGATATTTTCCGTTCGCATTCCCGATCGTTCCTACTTTTTCACGTCGTTTCACGTCACCAGAATTGCGCAGAATTTCCTGCATATGACCGTATAGCGTCTGCACTCTGTTTCCGTCCGGTAGGGTGTGGGTCAAAATCAATACGTTGCCCCAGCCGGGCCCGGCATCGCCCGCATAAGTAACAACGCCGTCGGCAGCCGCAAATACCGGCTCGCCGCAATCAGTATTGCCTCCCGAGTTCTTGTTCCAGTCCTCACCCAAATGGTTATCTTCACCGAAATCCAAAGCGTTGAACCACTCGTCTTGACTGTCTTTTGCTTGGGTTAAAAAATCCTTCGTCCCTATCGGGTAGGAGAATTTGCCGGCGATCGCAACCGACGGAGTCTTTTCTTCGAACTGTGTCGCGGAGGAATTATTCTGTCCGGAAGGAGGAACGCATCCGATGGTGAAAACGGTAATCAGGACCAAAAGAATTTGGCCTATGGCTGGTATGTTTAGCGAATCCATTTTTGTAACTTCAACATTGGTCAGAATATACTTAATGCAAAGTTAAGGGCAATAGTGAATTCGAATGACAGCTAAAGTTGATTGGATGTGCGGGTGCGCAACGGCGCTGGTTGCTCCGTTCAAAAAAAATGGGTCGATAGACGACGACTGTTTTCGCAACCTGGTTGAGCGGCAAATTAAGGGAGGCGTAAAGCTGCTTGTGCCGTGCGGGACGACCGGCGAGAGCGTGACGATGAGCGACGCAGAGCGGCGGCACGTGATCCGCATGACGGTCGAGGTTGCGCATAAGCAGAAGGCGAAAGTGATCGCCGGAACCGGCAGCAACAACACGGCGGCGACGATAGATTTCACGCGAAAGGCCCGCGAAGCCGGTGCGGACGCTGCGCTGCTGGTCGCACCGTATTACAACAAACCGACTCAAGCAGGTTTGTTTGCACATTTTTCCGAAATCGCAAGAAGCGTAAAAGGATTTCCGATTATGCTCTACAACGTGCCGGGCCGGACGGCGTCGAACATTTCGGCGGAAACGACGATCAAGTTGGCGGAGACGCACGAGAACGTCGTTGCGACAAAAGAGGCTTCGGGAAACCTTTCGCAGGTGATGGAAATTCTCAATCGACGACCGAAAAATTTCAAAGTATTTTCAGGCGACGACGCCACCGCACTGCCATTCATCGCGCTCGGCGGCGATGGGCTTGTTTCGGTGTGCTCAAACGAAATACCAAAAGAAACTTCAAAAATGGTCGAGTACGCACTTGCGGGATCGTTCCATTTTGCGCGGAAAATCCATTACAAAATTCTGCCGCTGATGGAAGCAAACTTTATCGAATCATCGCCGGCTCCTTGCAAATTCGTAATGAAAGAAATGGGCCTGCTCGAAGAGAATCTGCGCCTGCCGCTCGTGCCTGTAACGGAGCCGACCCGAAAAATATTGCGTGAGATATTGAAGGAAATGAAATAATGATGGAATTAAATTTGAGTGGGATCGTTGGCGCATTTATTTTTCTTTTTACAATCGGTCTGGTCGCCTTGATTTGCTTGATTACATTGATTGTCTCGATTTTTAAGCCGGATGTTCCCCCAACGAGCATTAGCAGGCAAGGTTCGTTTAATTATTTTCTGACGTCGCTGTTAATTTTAATTGTCGATTTATTAATTCTTGCGGTATTCACTTCCGAAAAGAGAGTGTTTACCGAGACACAAGGTGAATCTTTCGATTGGTGGATGCTCTTTGTCTGGAGTCCTATACATTTTGTGGGGTTCTTTTGCCTCGTCTGGTTTATCAAGCGTATGAGGACACAACAAAAAAAATGAGTTTGAAGAATCAAATAGAAAATTTGTTTGCGAAATCGGATTTTTCCGCCGATGACCGTGAGGTTTATGAGGAATTCAAAACAGCCCTGCGGCGGGGAGAGATTCGTTCCGCAGAGAAAGATGCCGACGGGAATTGGCACGCAAATGCGTGGGTGAAGCAGGGGATATTGCTTGGGTTTCGAATGGGCAGGATGGTCGAGATGTCGAAATCGACCGAGACGTTTCAGTTTTTTGACAAGGACACATTTCCGCTGCGGCCGATGTCGCTGGAAGACGGCGTGAGGATCGTCATTGGCGGCTCAACTATCCGCGACGGTTCGTATGTGGCGCCGAGCGTTGTGGTCGTTCCGCCCGCGTATATCAACGTCGGGTCATATGTCGATGAAGGAACGATGATCGATTCGCATGCGCTTGTCGGCTCGTGCGCGCAGATCGGAAAACGCGTGCATCTTTCCGCCGCGGCGCAGATCGGTGGCGTGCTTGAGCCGGTCGGTGCAGTTCCCGTAATTATCGAGGATGACGTTCTGGTCGGCGGAAACACGGGCGTTTACGAAGGGACAATTGTCCGCGAGAGAGCGGTTTTGGCAAGCGGCGTGATACTAACGCGATCGACGCCGGTGTTCGATCTGCCAAATGAACGCATCATCAAATCCGACGGCGAAAAACCGCTCGAAATCCCCGCCGGTGCCGTCGTAGTTCAAGGTTCACGCGCCGTAACAAAAGGCTTCGGCAAGGAAAACGGCCTCTCGATCTACTGCCCGATAATCGTCAAATACCGAGACGAAAAGACCGATGCGTCAACGAGGCTGGAAGATTACCTTCGGTGAAATGATCGTGTATAATGAAAGTGTTATGGAAACTACCGTTTCACAAATGTCCGTCGGCGAATTGCGAAAATTAATCTCTGATGTTGTAGAGGAAAAACTCGCACAATACGCTGATCCTGATGCAGGCCTCGAACCTCGCGATGAAATCAAGGAGCTGCTTATTAGGCAGCGGGAGAGTTTTAATAGCGGCGAGGATCGAGGCGTTCCTGCTGAGCAGGTATATCGCGAACTCGGACTCGAGTAATAACAATGTACTCTCTGATATTCCTGACTGCTGCACAAAAACAGTTTGCCAAATTAGATCGCGCGGTCGCGCGGCGCATCAAACGAAAACTAGATTGGCTTATAGAAAATATCCAGAACATAGAGCCGGAATGGCTGCACTCTAACCTGTCTGGACTTGCAAAATTGCGCGAAGGTGATTTTCGTGTTCTCTACGAAGTTCGACACGAATCTAAGCAAATTTTAGTTCACACCGTTGACCATCGAAGCGAGGTTTACAAAGGTTAGCAACTCGCCTTTTAGGCGAATCTTCAAAATATGAGTGTGAAAAAAGAAAATTCTTTGCCCGAAGATGAACGGCACGTTATCAAGGACAGTATCACCGGTCTTGGTCAAAAGATCATAGGCGAAATTGAAACGCTTGCGGGTGTTATTAACGCAGACCCATTGGCTCAGGCTGAGGGAGAATTTAATGTCGAGGTCGGTGATCTCCGGGAAGAGATCGAAGATTACTTGCTGGAAAAAGATAATAACCGTAGAGACGCAGAGACGCAGAGCTAAGCATGGATGCAACTCCTGGGAAATCCGAATTTCAATTGCCGATGCGTCTGCAGGGCTTGCAGCCGACTTTAATACGGCAGTTTTTTGAGCGGGCGTTGCCGGAGAGTATTAATTTTGGGCTTGGCGAGCCCGATCTGCCGACACCTGATTTTTTAAGAAAAGAGGCGGCGCGGGTTGTGGTCGAAGAACAGAATGGCTACACGTCGCATCCCGGAATTCCGGCGTTGCGCGAAAAGATCGCCGAGCAGTATCCGCATTTGAATCTTGGCAGAACGGACGTTGTTGTTACATGCGGTTCGCAAGAGGCGATGACGGCGGCGTTTCTTGCGATGGTCGATGCGGGCGACGACGTGCTGCTGCCGAATCCGGGTTTTCCGGCATATGATGCCTGCACACGGATCGCGCAGGGGAATCCGGTCTATTACAGGCTGCCGGCGGACGACGATTTCAAATTCGATATTTCAAATTTCAAATCCGCGATCACGCCGAAAACCAAAGCAGCGGTCGTCATTTCACCATCGAATCCGACCGGGAAAATATTCACGCCGGATGACTTGCGTGCTATTGCCGAAGTCTTGAAAGGTACGGGAATTTATTTGATCTCTGATGAAATTTACAGCGATCTCTATTTCACAGAACGGCCGCATTCGGCATCGGAATATTATGACAAAACCATTATTGTCAGCGGCTTATCGAAATCGTTGAGCATGACCGGGTGGCGTCTTGGCTGGGCCGCGAGTTCGCAGAAAGATATTATTCAGGCGATTCAAATTCTGCACGGATTTCTGACCGTTTGCACGTCGGCGATCACGCAAAAAGCATCGCTGCTTGGATGGACGGACGACGCCGAAGCCGCAAAGCAGCACGCCCGAGAGGTTTACAAAAAACGCGGTGAGTTTCTCGTCGATCTTTTCAAAAGCGAAATGGGTCTAAAGGCGACTTCGCCAGAAGGCGCTTTTTACACTATGCTTGACGTTCGAGCGTTGGGCGACGACATCGAGGTCGCGGAAAAATGCTTACAGAATCGTGTGATAACGGTTCCCGGCGTGGCGTTCGGCGACGAAGCGAAAGGCTTTCTTAGAGTTTCATTCTGCAACACCGAAGAAAAAATGATCGAAGGCGTCCGGCGGATGTTGAAAGCAATAACGTAACATATCCTTTCCAGGCTGTTCTGCACGGACAATGGAAGTTGTTCGAAAAGGAGAAAACCTAAGAATTGGAACCACGAATTAACACGAAATAACACGAATATTGTCGGATTCTCAGCGTTGTTTAGTGTTTTTTTGTGTCGTTCGTGATGATAAAATCTCAACAGTACTTTTCAGAAGTTCTCTATCAACTATGAAGACATACCGAGTAGGAATTTTGGGTGCGACCGGAACGGTCGGTCAGCGATTCATTCAATTACTGCAGGAACATCCACAGTTTGAAATAACTTCGTTGGCCGCGTCGGATCGTTCGGCGGGGAAGACGTATGCCGAAGCGTGTGCGTGGAAGCTGACCGGCGAAATACCTGAGAATGTGCGTGAGATTGTGGTCGTGCCGATTGAGCCGCCGCTTGATTGCGACATAGTATTTTCAAGCTTGCCGTCGAGCGTCGCACGCGAAACGGAAGAAGCATTCGCACGTGCCGGCTATCCAGTTATCAGCAATTCGTCGAGCTTTCGAATGGACGAAGACGTACCGCTCCTTATTCCTGAGATCAATGCCGAACACCTCGGTTTGATCGAAGTTCAACAGAAAAAGCGCGGGTTTGGTAAAGGATTTATCGTTACAAATCCAAACTGTGCGGTCGCAAGCTTTGCCGGGCCGCTCGCCGCACTGCATCGAAAATTCGGTGTCGAATCTGCCGTAGTTACGACCCTGCAGGCGATCTCCGGCGCCGGTTATCCGGGCGTTTCGGCGATGGACATTACCGATAACGTTTTGCCTTACATTGCGGGTGAAGAGCCGAAGGTCGAGACCGAAGCGCAAAAGATAATCGGAAAATTCGAAAACGAAGCGATCACGAAAGCCGATTTCGCAGTCTCTGCGCAGTGCTTTCGCGTAGAGGTTATCGACGGGCACACTGCGTCAGTTCGCGTCGATTTGAAACAGACAGCGACAATGGAAGACGTCGTCGCCGCGATGCGCGAATTCCCGTCGCTCGATCTATATTCATCGCCTGAAAATTTTATCGAGGTACTTGAAGAGCCGAGCCGTCCGCAGCCGCGGCTCGACCGCGATCGCGGAAACGGAATGACCATCACGGTCGGCCGCGTTTTTCCCGATAATGTTTTCGATTACCGATTTGTTTCGCTGAGCCACAATACGGTTCGCGGTGCGGCGGGATCGACGATATTGAATGCGGAACTTCTTATCGAACAGGGAATTATTTGATGAATCGAAAAGTAACACATATGTATAGACAAATGAGTTACATTTTCATATGATTACTACTGTCTCTGGATTTGATTGGGATGATGCAAACATAGAGAAATGCAAGAAACACGGTCTATCCGTTAAATTGATCGAGGAATTATTTTCCAGGGACATCTTCATCTTAGGTGATGAATCGCATTCAGAAATCGAGACTCGATACATCGCAATCGGGAATGCTTCAAACGACCGGCACGTTTTCGTCGGATTTACAATACGCAAATCCGGAACGGGACTTTTGATTAGGCCGGTCACGGCTCGATACATGCATCGAAGGGAAATTAGAAAGTATGAAAAAACAATTGCCAAAATTTAAAACCGATAGTGCGCTGGAAGATTTCCTGAACGAGGACCTGACCGATTATCTTACGCAAGAGAATTTGAGCGGCGTTACATTTGAATTTGAACCGAAAGAAAAGGTGGTAAATCTGCGAATGTCAACGACGCTTTTTAATCGAATCAAAAACGCAGCCGAAAAAAGGAAAATTCCTTATCAACGATTTATCAGATTGGCATTGGAGCAATCGATTAAGAATTAGACCTGCTTGTAAGAATCACGTTCAGTATGATTGAACGATACACATTGCCTGAGATGGGCGCGATTTGGTCACTTCAGAACAAGTTTCAGAAGTGGCTGGAGGTCGAGGTCGCCGTGTGCGAGGTTCACGCCGAAGACGGCGTGATACCGACGGACGCGCTTGCGGAAATAAAAACGAAAGCGGCGTTTACTGTCGAAAGAATTGGCGAGATCGAAAAAAAGACCGATCACGATGTGATCGCTTTTACGACGAATTTGGCGGAGAACATCGGCACTGCATCGCGGTTCGTGCATTTCGGACTCACTTCGAGCGACGTTGTCGATACGGCGAACGCGTTGCTTTTGCGAGGTGCGTGCGATATTTTGCTTGCAAAGATAGATGCGATGCTGCCGGTTTTGAAACGGCGTGCGTTCGAATTCAAGGATACTCCGCAGATCGGGCGGACGCATGGAATACACGCGGAACCAACGTCGTTCGGGCTTGTCTGGGCGCTTTGGTTTTCCGAGATGCGGAGAAACCGCGAACGGCTTGAGCGAGCTCAAGTTGCGGTTTCGGTCGGGAAGGTCAGCGGTGCGGTCGGTGCGTTTGCGCATCTCGATCCAAGCGTGGAAGAACGCGTTTGCGCGAAATTGGGTATCAAGGCCGCCGATGTTTCAACGCAGGTAATTCAGCGCGACCGTTATGCGGAATATCTCTCGACGCTTGCGATCATAGCTTCGACGCTTGAGAAGATCGCTCTTCAGGTGCGCCATTGGCAGCGAACCGAGGTCCGCGAGGCGCAAGAAGCATTTAAGAAGGACCAAAAAGGTTCGTCATCGATGCCGCATAAACGCAATCCTATACTTTCCGAACGTATCTGCGGAATGGCGCGCACCGTTCGCGCAAATGCGATCGTCGGTTTTGAAAACATTGCGCTCTGGCACGAACGCGACATCTCGCATTCGTCAGCCGAACGCATCGTCCTGCCGGATTCTTCAGCGGCGACGGATTACATTCTCGCAAAAACAACAAGCCTTTTAGATACGCTCGTTGTCTATCCGGAAAACATGCTCAAAAATCTGAACCTGACAAACGGGTTAGTTTTCAGCGGCCAACTGATGCTTGCTCTTACGCAAAAAAACGTCTCGCGTGAGAACGCATATTCCTGGACGCAGAGAAACGCGATGACAGTTTGGGACGAAGGCGGCGATTACAAAAATTTGATAATGAAAGACGTGGACATTTCTTCGCATTTATCACCCGAAGAAATTGCCCGTGTTTTTGACCTAAAGCATTATTTGAGGAATGTTGAGAAGATATTCGAACGGGTTTTCTAGGAAACAGTTTCTTTTTCGTGATTCTTTTCCCAAAGAGCTTGAGCCTCCGCGTGAATGTCATCCAAGCTCATTCCGTGAAACAAATATTTTCGCCATTTTGTGTAATCAGAACGGTCGTTAGCCAAAATATTGATAAATCTTTGTGCGTCGCTTCGCCCTAGGTTCGCAATTAATATATCCATGCCCTTATCTGTAATTTCGGCTTCGCTTTTCATTTCTCTCCAAATTCATTCAAAAAATCAACAGGATCAACGATTTTCAACCGGCTCAAATTTGCCGACTTTCTCAATATACCATCG
>JBOGOW010000121.1:0-9078 GCA_050748285.1 Pyrinomonadaceae bacterium | reverse complement strand
CCTCATCCCCGACGACGGAGTGTATTTCGTTAGCCCTTTTTGCAGACCTTCCCAGGCATATTGCTTGATGAAATCCGGCGTATCAAAATCGGGTTCGCCGACCGAAAGATCGATAATGTCGTGGCCGGCGGCGCGAAGTTCACCCGCCATCTGCGCCGCAATCAGCGTCGATGATCCCTTCATTTTAGCGACATGTTCTGAGATGGGGAAAGTTGTCATATCAAGATTCTAACGCAATGCCGCAAGACGCAGAGAAAGAAAATTTAACTTTCTCTTTTTTCTAAGCGTCGATGACTTTTAATCAATGTATTCCAAAAACTCAACGCGATTACCAAACGGATCGCGAAACTCAAATCGCCGATAATTGGGTATGGGAATTCCGTCCAGGATCGCTACATTCGCAGCGGTAAGCTTTTCCCGCCAGTGAGCAAGATTACTCACAAGATAAGCGACGTGAGCCTTTGACCGTGTGCGATCGATTCCGTCTTCCGTTCCAAAATGTATTTGGGTGCCATCAAGATCGAGCCAGAAGCCTCCGCGTCCTGCCAGCGATTCGGGCTTTGAAATTTCCTTGAGGCCGAGCACACCGCAATAAAATTTCCGTGCCTGATCTTCGGCTCCGATTGGAATGCTGACCTGTACATGATGGACCGCTTTGATCATCGGAAAATCCTATCTATTCTTTTCCCCCATCCAAGCTTCGACGAGTTCGGGGATCAAACCTTCAACCCGACCGCCGAGTTCGAATACCTGTTTCATCAAGGTTGAAGAAACATAGGAGTATTCTTCGTCAGCCATCAGAAAAACGGTTTCGACCGTTGGTTCCAACCTGCGGTTCATCAATGCCATCCGGAGTTCGTATTCATAATCGCTGACGGCGCGAATGCCGCGGACGATAGCCGTTGCACCTTTGCTCCGGGCAAAATCGACAGTCAATCCCGAAAAGCTATCGACGGTCATTTTGCAATCGTCGGCGTTTATCGACGGCAGGCATTGCTCGATCATATCGCAGCGTTCTTCGACCGAGAACATCGGCAGTTTTTCGGCGTTGTTTAAAACGGCAATTACGATCTCGTCAAAAAGCGGCGCGCTGCGCTGCAGGATATCGAGATGACCGTTGGTTAAAGGGTCGAATGAACCCGGAAATATGGCTCGCCGCATAATCTGATTCGGACTAAAATTTCGTTCTCAAAAGTTCTTTCGCCTCTATCACCTGCTTTTCGTACTCGAGGATGTAATTAGAATGCGGCTTCATTTGCAAAAGGTATTCGAGCTGCCGCTTCGCTTCTGCGTTTCGTTTCAACGCCAGCAATGCTTCAGCAAGATGAATTCTGACGTTACCGTTGTTTGGTTCCAACGCAACCGCTTTCTCAAGATATTCTACCGCCTTTTCTGTCTTTCCGCCGCCCATAAGACGCGTTCGAAGCTCCATCTGGCCAAGAACGTCATAAGCGCTTGCGAGCTCGTAATCCGGCTGTAACTCGATCACTCGGTTCATCACGCTGCGAATTTCGTCAATCGATTTTAGCCCGACCGTCAGCGGGTTGCGGTTGGCTTGCTGGCCAAGATTTGCACCGTACCAGAAATGGCCGTCAGGTTTGTTCGGTTCCATTTGCATTGCAGATTTTGCCACCGCTTTTCCGTCTTCAAAGGCCGTCTCAGATTCCTTATCGTCATCCGTATGACGACCGAGGAAATACTTATTGCGTGCCAGCTTCCATTCGACTTCGTAGCTCTTTTGGTTTTCGTTCCGTGCCCGTTCGAGGATGGCAATCGCTTCGCGCAGCTTCGCAATATCTTTTCGCTCACCAAAAAGCCGATCTGCGTTGGCTATCGTTTCCAGTGAAATCGTCCTTTTGTCCGAAGCTGTTGCTTTTTCATCGCTTACGGATGAGCCGCAACTAGAAAGTAAGCACAAAGTAATTACAATTGTAATAAATTTGTAAAGCCTGGTTGATTTCACGTGCGTTCTCGGTAAAAAATGCTACTATTGCCGTTGCATTGGGTAACATTACGATTCGACTATTGAGCTAACTAAAAATAGCACAAAGCCTAAATGAACAAAAACGGACAGGCCGCAGCATTTTACGATCTTGAAGGAACGCTTGTAAGCACAAACCTTGTGCATACGCTCGGTTTTTATGCGCAGCGGCAGCAGGGTTTATGGCAGACGGCGAAAAAATCGGTCGGGACGCTGGCAAAGCTGCCGTTCTTTGGCCTGACAGATCTTTATTCGCGAAATGTTTTTAACGAGGTCTTCTTTCGCAGCTATACAGGATTTTCGCAGGATCGACTTCGTTATTTTTCCGACGAGCTGTTTGAGGAAGTTTTGAAGCCAGCGATATTTCCAGGCACGCCCGAGCTGATCGCTCAAGGCAAAAAGATCGGCCAGCGGCAAGTCGTGTTGACCGGTGCGCTGGATTTTACTATCGATCGATTAATGACATATTTGGGAATCGACGATTTTGTTGCAAACCGGCTTGAATTTGTAAACGGCTACGCAACCGGCCGCGTTCTCCCGCCCGTTATGGCTTCGGCCACAAAGGCAAAATGGATACGCGAATACGCAGAACGCGAAAATATTAATCTGTCTGAATCGTACGCCTATTCGGACTCGATTTCCGATCTGCCGATGCTCTCGATAGTCGGCCATCCGGTCGCGGTTTGTCCTGATTTTAGATTGAAGCAAACGGCTAGGCAGCACGATTGGGCGGTTTTGGATTTGAAATGAAAGGAGTGTAACCATCCCAGTTTGCGATATGAATCGTATTGCTTTCAAAAGTATTTCTTTGCTAAAATAGCTACGTAGCCATTTTATGAGAATTGGCGAGGAGGTATGAAATGTCACACAACGTAAAAGAAGCAAAAAATAATTTGAGCAGCTTGATTCGACTTGCCGAAAAGGGACAGCCGCAGATCATCAAGAGGCATGAAAAGGATGTCGCAGTCGTTGTTTCGATCGATGAGTGGAAGAAAATGGGAGGAAAGCAAGAGTCAGTACTTGAATTCTTCCAACGAAGCGGTCTGCGCGCGATTCTGGATGATCTTGACAACAGGCCCGATGATCCGCCCAGAGATATATCGTTTGACTGATGAGTTACCTATTGGATACCAATGTGATATCAGAGTCGGAGCGTCTATCGCCCGATGTTAATGTTTTGGCGTGGCTCGGTTCAGTAACCTTTGACCAGCTGCATATTAGTGCTCTGACAGTTGGCGAAATAAAGAAGGGTATCGTAAAGCTGCCAGCCGGGCGGCGAAAGGCACATCTGCAGGAATGGTTTGAGGAACTCAGGGAGAAGTTCTTCGGGCGGGTGTTTCCCTTGACTGAAAAGACATTTGTTGAATGGGGATTTATGGTTGCCAAATTTGAGCAGCAAGGTATTGTCCGACCACCATTCGATTCCTTGATCGAAGCGACAGCGCTGGAACACGATCTAGTTCTGGTTACGAGAAATGTCCGAAATTTTCAATATTCGTCGGTGACGATATTGAATCCATGGGAGATTTCTTTTGGAGGAGAATAATGAAGACTTTGGTATTGTTGGGTATCTCAATAGGACTTTCCTTGACGTTTCCACTCGACGTTATGAGTCAAAAGCGTGGTCAGCCAATGAAGTCGCCACAAACAAAGGTCTTGACCGCCGAAGAAATTGCAAAGCGGTTTCTTCCAAGCGTTGTGCTGATCGTTTGCGATAACGGTAAGGGCAGGGTCTCACAAGGCAGCGGTTTCTTTGTCGGAAAGGGTGTGATTCTAACGAATTTTCATGTGGTAGAAAAGATGCGTAGGGGGAAGCTAAAAATTGCCGTTGGTGGAACAAACGCCCAAGAATGGTGGATAAAAAGTATTCTCGCTACGGACTCGAGAAATGATCTTGCATTGTTGGCATTTGAAGAATCGAAAAGCAATGCATCGAGCGTACTAAAATTAACTGAATCGGATTCACCGATAATAGGCCAGAAAATCTACGTATTAAGCAACCCTAAAGGACTGACCGGGACTATTTCTCAAGGCATTGTTTCAGGTGAGATTCGAAATATTAACGGAATCGCTTTGCTTCAGATCGATGCCCCCATCTCATCCGGTTCAAGTGGCGGTGCGGTATTAAATGCTCAAGGTGAGGTGATTGGTATCGCCACTGGCTCACTTTCGACAGGACAAAATCTAAATTTCGCCGTACCAACCAAGAGCATTAGGCCGTTCATGATTTCGAGCGTCTACCTAACAAACGGAGATGCGAAAAATTTAAGTTCCCCGACAATCGAAAACGGCTGGTCGTCGGTTCCTGGTTCCACTTCTAGCATCGCGGAAAACAAAATTGCCGATCCTAGTCCCTCAAGTGCAGGTAAGGAGCTGTCCTACGCGGAGATTACGTCGTCAATCAGATCTTCCTTGCAAAATCGAATAATAACTGCAAAAGGAAGGAGGGTTCAGATTAAGAAAATCGATTTTTCCGATTGCACCCTGGATTTCTCTTATGACATTTCCCATGAAGCAGACAATTTCACGCGCACTTTTCAAGCTGATTTGTCCAACTTGAAGGCCGTGGTCGGGACGGTTAATGAAGTTGGAATCGGATTTGTAACATTGGTTTTCGAATCTCAACTTGCGAAAACTGAATACGAAAGCGACGGAAGTTCCACTTCGACGCTAACCAATGAGGTTGGCATACCGGTACCAGCGGAAATGAAACAGTATGAATTACTTTTTAACGGGCTAAAACCGGTCTGTAGCTTCAGCGCAAAACCTAATCGCCCGTCGTTTACGGAGACAGCGGATTGGCTCATACGGATGATTGAAGGTACAGAACAGACTTATGATCGCATAACAATAAAAACAGATCGACTGCGATTTGCGGAATGTGCCATGACGAGAATTGAAGCAGTTCGAGGTTCGGGAGTTGTCGCATTCTTAACCTATAGGCCAAGCCTCAAAAACCTAAGGCGCGTCGAACTTGATAAGAATACTTCTGGAAATTGGGGTGTCTGGTTGGTTTTCAACGAGAACTTCGTCATTGATAGAGAAAACTCTCTGGGCAGGGAGCAAATCCGTAAAGACCAAATGTTTTTTCTCTTGCCGAACTACGAAAATGCAAAACGGGTCTCGTCCGCATTTACTCGGATTCTGGAATTGTGCGGCGAAATGAAGAAGCAACCATTTTAACCGGTTCGTAGCGACATTAGTACAAAAACATGGCACTCCAACTAAGACGCAAAACGCACGAATCGATCGTGTTTATTGACAAGGATTCGGCACCGCGGATAATGCCGAATGGCGAGGATTTTATTCTTGAGGACATTCCGGTCGGGACGCGGGTTATTTATCCGAATCCGCCGATCAAGGGGTTGCCGAACCGCGAGGCGGCGATCCGCTATGCGGTGAATCATCCGCTTGAGATGGAGCCGCTTTATGCTCTGCTTGAGCCGGGGATGCGCGTAACGATAGCGATGGACGATATCTCGCTGCCGCTGCCGCCGATGGCGACGCCCGACATGCGGCAGACAATGCTTGAGGTCGTGCTGGATATGTGCGGGGCGAACGGCGTGGATGACATTCATCTGATCATCGCGAATTCGCTCCATCGCAAGATGACGGCGTGGGAAATGAAACGGATGGTCGGCGACGCGATCTATAACGAATATTATCCCGACCGATATTACAACCACGACGCCGAGGATGATGAAAACCTGGTAACGCTCGGTCATACGCGGCACGACGAACCGCTGCGGGTCAACAAACGCGCAATCGAAAGCGACCTGCTTATTTATCTGAACATCAATCTCGTCCCGATGGACGGCGGGCATAAATCGGTTGCCGTTGGGCTGTGCGATTACGAAAGCCTGCGGGCACACCATGAGCCGCAGACGATCCGCGATTCGCATTCATATATGGACCCGCCGGCTTCGGAGCTGAATCACAAGGTCATTCGATTAGGAAAACTGGTTGATGAGCAGTGCAAGGTTTTCCATATTGAAACCGCTCTCAACAACAAAATGTTTCCCGAAGGCTACGACATCCTGACGCGAAACGAAGACGAATTTTCGTTTATGGACCGTATGAAATGGGAAACGATGGCTCGTACGTTTTCAAAAATGCCACGCGGTGCACGGCGAAAGATGCTGCATGCCATTCCCGCTCAGTACGAGCTGATCGGCTGCTACGCCGGCAAGACCGAGCCGGTTCACGATAAAATTCTCGAACTCAATTACCGGCAGTATGAAATTCCGGTGAAAGGGCAATGCGACATTTTGATATCGGGCATACCGGACATTTCGCCGTATAACGTTTATTCGGCCTTGAACCCGCTGCTTGTTCAGGTGATGGCGCTCGGATATCACTTTAATATGTATCGCAACAAGCCGCTTTTGCGAAAGGGTGGCGTGATGATCATTACGCATCCGTGCTTTGATGAGTTCGACCATAATTTTCATCCGTCGTATATCGAATTTTTCCATCGGCTGCTGCCCGAATCGCGCGATGCGTTCTTCCTTCGTGAAAAATACGAGCGCGAATTTGCGACCAATCCGGCTTACATCGAGATGTACCGCCGCGGCAACGCTTATCACGGAGCTCATCCGTTCTTTATGTGGTACTGGGGCGAAAACGGCCGCCAGCACGTTGGTAAGGTCATCGTCGCCGGTGCCGAAAACGCCCACGTCCCCGAAATGCTCGGCTGGGAACGCGCCGACAATTTAACCGAAGCCATCGCCATGGCCCGGTCATACATGGGACGCAACGCCGAGATAACGATGCTGCACCAGCCAATAATTGGACTGTGCAATGTGACGGATTAAGAATTGTTGAATTATACGTGTAATTACACGTATAATGAAGATTGCTATGCAAAAGAAATTAACAATAACAATCGATGAGTATGTTTACGAAGGCCTACATTCAGTAATCGGGCCCCGTAAGATCAGCCGTTTTATTGAAGATTTGGTTCGGCCCCATGTCACTGGTGACGATCTGGCGGCCGGTTACGCGGCTCAGGCGGCAGACGAAGAGGACGAAGCCCAAGCATTGCAGTGGCTTGAAGGAACTGCGGGGGACGTAGGCGATGAACCGTGGTGATGTTTGGTTAGTAGAGTTTAACGACTCTGTCGGGCAAGAAATTCAAAAGACTCGACCCGCCGTCATAGTCAGCAATGACGAGGCGAACAAATTTCTGAGGCGTCATCAGGTGGTGCCTTTAACGAGCAGTGCCAAAACGCTCTATCCAGGCGAGTCCTATATTTCTTTTAGGGAAATAACAGGCAAGGCTCTGATCTCTCAAGTAACAACCGTGAGCAGACTTCGAATGCTTAAGCGATTGGGTCGGCTCACCACAACCGAAATGAAGAACATAGACCGTGGACTTCTTACCCAGTTGGGGCTTACGAATAAATAGTTCGCAGAAAAAGAGATGGCGGAATTACAGTTAGGAAAATACGAGTTTTATCCATACGAGTTCGACGCAAGCACAACGCCGACACTGGAAGAGTTATGCGAAATGTTGAGAAAGGCTAAAGCCGAAACAGGAAAGGACGTTGAAACGCCCTCTCGGTCAATTGTCAAAAGCCGACCACGCCGTAAACGACGTAGCTAAGTGCCGCGAGACGCGGGAAGACGGCTGAAACTGACTAAAGGCTTTTGCAATACCGAACTGAACTATTGATATATGAAGCGATGTCCAGAATTTAGGCGGGATTACAACGACGACACGATGAGTTTTCGTCTCGACGATGGAACACCGTTTAACGCAGTATTATTTGATCTATGAAACCACTTAGAATCGTCAGATCAAATTTTGGCGTCATCGTTTTCACGATCTTTGCATTAACCGCGAACGAGGCCTTTAGTCAAATTGGAGAAAACGTAATGCGACAAACGGATGAACGGACGATCCGCCACCTGGAAGACGAGTTGCTGAGTTGCTATATTTCCGGCGACAAATCGAAACATGACCGGATAATAGCGGATGATTTTACGGGAACGGACGCAAACGCCGTTATTCGGAGCAAAACCGAGGATCGCACACTTCTGCCTGCCGCTCCGATTTCCGGCAGCAGTGCGGTCGTTGAGGATGTCAATGTGCGGAACTACGGAAATTTTGCGGTCGTAACCGGACGCATTGTTACTAAAATGAGGATCGGAGATAAGGAGATAGCCGGGTTTAAGCCGCGATTTACCGACACATGGTTAAAGCTCAACGGAGAATGGAAGGTTGTCGCTCGCCACTATAGCCGCCCACCGGTGGAATGGACTGTCGCCAAGATAGATCCCGCAAGCTTCGACGAGTATCACGGCAAATATGAGCTCGGTCCAGGTGTCGAATTTACGTTATCGAAAGAACGCTCGCGATTGTTCGCCCAGCTCTCTGGACAACCAAAGCGGGAACTCCTGCCGGAATCGGATCTTGTGTTTTTTACAAAAGACATACCGGCACTTTTTATCTTTGTCCGCGATAGAGTTGGACGCATTTCTCGGCTGCTCACTGTCCAGGAAGGTAAGGTGACTTCCGCAACAAATATCCCATGATCCATTTCGCAATTGAAAATTTGAGCCCCGGGTGCAATGACTCTGATTAAATATTCAATGATATTGCGAATCGTGAGGATTCCCAATAGTGAGAACTATGAAACGGTGCCCTGAATGCAGGCGGGATTATTACGACGACACGCTGAATTTCTGTCTCGACGACGGCGCGCACTTATTAGACGGCCCGGCGTCTGATGAACCGGACACCGCGATCTTTCCGGGGTTGCCCTCCGTCAGCAGGCATCGATCTTCCAAAACAAAGACCAACTCCATCGCAGTGCTTCCATTTGTGAACGTGAGCGCGGACTCGGAGAACGACTATTTCTGCGATGGGCTTGCGGAAGAATTGCTGAATGCACTCACAAAAATTGACAATTTGAAGGTGGTGGCGAGGACATCGTCGTTTTTCTTTAAGGGAAAGAATATTGATATAGGACAGATCGGCGACGCGCTCGGCGTGAGTACAATTTTGGAAGGAAGTGTCAGGAAATCAGGTAATCGATTGCGTATTACGGTACAGATTGTGAATTAATCGTACGTATATAATTTGTGGTCCGAGC
>JBOGOW010000120.1:0-9149 GCA_050748285.1 Pyrinomonadaceae bacterium | reverse complement strand
CTTAATGAGAGAGTTCCAGCGTCGATCATTTGGAATCCAGTTCAAGAAAAGGAACCAAAGAGGAAGTATGTGGATTGTAATGAGCAGGTAATACCAGTATCTGGCGGTGTTCAAAACGCTAGCCAACCCGTGCGCGTCAGGAATTGCTGAGGGTTCGTTCGGTTTTCCATCTACTGGCGTCGGCGCGACCGTAAGGCTCGTCAAGGTTTCCACAAGCTCGGAGACGTTTGCGTGGAATAGTTTCCAGAGACCGTAAAGAAGGAGGGCAGACACGGCGATCGGAAGAACTGCGAGCAGACCAGAGTAAATTCCTCGTGCAGGTTTGGTCGCGCTGTACTTACTGCGCCGCCAACTTTCCCAGTATTTGAAGCCGGACTCTGCGGGAGTCTGGTAAGTAATAAATTGATTAATCTCGTGCACTATCAGGCTTTTGTAAAGAAGAAAACAAGTGAAGAGGACGTTCAGCGAAACGATTATCATCACTCCATAAACGCTATATCCTCCGTTGCCGAGAACCATCTTTAATATCGGGGTTGACTGAGGACCAATAATCCACCCCGTTACCAAGACAAGCCCCGAAAGATAGACGCCGATGTATCTCTGTATCTCCCTTTCTTTTTCTTGAAACTCTTCTCGGAACGCTACTAATTCTGTTTCATTTAACTGATACATTAGCTACTCCACAAAATAGAGCTCCTAGATCATCTGCGAGATCCTCCGGTCAATCCGAAGCAAATACAAAAAATTAGAGTGGGTTTGAGCACATCCCCATCAGAAACGCCCTTTTGCTTGATCCTTCATCGGGAGGCGTACGAGTGAAGATGTCTTTTCCAACAAGTGTCGATTTCCAATTGGTGGCCGGGGTAGTTTCTATGGTCAAGAGCCAGGTCGTCGAAATGACCTCTTCTCCGTCAATTTCCTGTAATTCGCCACTCCAAGCGGTGACGCTGTCTGAACTTCCTTTATCGTTTTCCCAGGAAACTACCCAGCCCACATTCCTCGCAGCATCGTCGTCCGTATCTGTGCGTCCGGCGAGGACGTAAGGCCCCGAAGCACTGCCGACAGCCGTTTCATACCATCCGGATAAATTTCCTTGTTTAAGGACGAGTTCCATTTTGGAACCAAGTTGGTTGTACCAAATCCCTGCCAATCGCATATTAATTCTTCTCCTATGATTTGAAATTTCTCAATAGGTCAAGCGAGTATGGAACCAACGCCAGCCGAATCAGCGCGACTTACACCGAGTGGGTGTGAAATTCTATGCGTCTTGACCTTATTTTCGGGAATCGTGGACAATTCTAACCGTTTTGTGTCAGGTTTGCACCGCGTCACGTAGAAATTGTTCCCCGTGTCTCAGAGAAGAGCGTATGGCGAAGAAAGAGGAGGAGACGATTTATGAAAAGGCCGGAGTTTTCCACCGCGACGCAACGACTCGCATTGATTCGTCAAAAATTGTGCTGTGCATCGTGCGGTTCGCTAATCACGCGACTTGGAGAGGCAGGACGCTCGGAGCATCCTTTCGGTGAGATCGCTCATGCACGGCGGCACCGACTCGCTCGACAATTGCGTTATTATTTGTGAGTCGTGTCACTACTCCGCTCATGAGGGTGGCAATTACCGACGCGGGACAGTGACGGGTCGCGAAGACGATTTTCCGCACTTCAACGGGTAGTGATGGAACTCAACACCTAATGTTAGTATTTGGGTTTCATCTCCTCTAAACGCCGATCCATGTCCCGGAAGAACCCGGTCACGACCGTCGAGACCATCCTAAGCCGAGCCGCTTCCGTTGCAGCGGTCTGATTGATTACGGCGGCTTCAGTCCGACCCGCGAAATTCAACTGATTTGCGGATCTTTCCATATCGGCGGAACGTCGAATTCCTGAAAGCTGAATACCTGCGCCGTGACGGCTGCTCTGAGCGGCGATACCGCTTCCGCTGTTTATCGCGCCGATATTCTGGGACGCCTGCGCCTCATAAGCGCTGTTGATCTCTCCTTGGTAGGCAGTCGAAGCTTCTACCTTTTTATCGGTCACGATATCCGTGTTGTTGTTCTGGAGCGACATGTTCGCTCGCGTGGTCGAATCCATCCGTTTGTTGACGTCCTGGATCGGATGCTTGTCTCGCGCCCAGTCGAAAAGTTCCTGTCCGGTCCGAATGGGAACAGAAGTCCCGGCGATCGACGAACCGCCGGGCGTAAATTCATAGGTCTTCATGCCAAAGCGCTCGAGATTCGTTTGGCCTCTGAGTTCGATCTCTTTCTTGCCGTCGAACGTCCGAGCTTCGCGAGTGCCTTCCGCCTCGGCCCTCATTCCGGTTATCTCACGGCGAGTGGCCGCCGAACTGCTTGCGATACCAAAGGACTTGTTCGCTTCCGCCAGCAGTGTTTGAGTCACTTGATTTGCGCGAATCTGGCCCAGGTTTGTAACAAGGCCGCCTTCGACGCCGGCAACTGATGAAACCTGTCGCGCGTCGGTAGATTGATTTGCGGCTTCGAGAGATTTCTTTGCCGCTGCCTGCTCCGCATTGTATATGCCCTGGATCTGTGTGTTCTCAGCCTGACGATTGATGGCGGCACCGGCGACGAGACCATAGGTTTCAAGAGCCGTTCCGAGCGATGACAGCATCCAGCCCATCGAAATCTGCGATACGCCTTCATACACCTGTCCGCGAAGCACGCGATAGCTAAGCCAGGGAACGAGAATGAAACACAAACTGGAAACGAAAAAGAGAGCGGTAACTATGAGAGCGCTCGAAGCAGGATCGTAGTTATTGTTCGTAAGGATCGTTGCTGTTGTTGGGTCGAGCGAGAAAACCGCCTCACCGTTGTAGATCGAGAGAGCAAGTAGGCCGATACTGTAGCAAACGTATAAGGTAGCCGCCTTAACGATCGGGAACGCCAGTGCGAATGTACCGACTCCCCAACAGAACGGATAGAACATCTGATTGGCAAACTTCTCGTCAAATCCGAAAGCGGAAAGGACGGGAGCGGCGAGTTTCAGTCCGATGAGGATGAACAAACCGGCAAGCGATAGAAAGATCGCCCCAAACTTGATGATGTTCTGCCCGATGACCATAAAGGTGAACATCTTCGGCATATTCCACCCGAGGACATTCATTTCGCCCGTGATGTCCTTTACGGATGAGCTCTTGTCGGTAATTATTCCAACCAGACCGGGTTCGCCGTTCGGGAGCCTCTCGGCCAGAAGTTCGTTCGGATCTTCCACGGCAAAATTGGCTTTTACGTACTTCTTCATCTTCTCGTCGAACTCTGTGACGAGCGAACGGTTATAACCCCGGATCGGCCGAGCAAAGAACTTTCCTGTGACGGTCAGTGCATCGATGATGAACGGACTCGCGCCGATGACAACCATAAAGATGATCGTTCTCACTCCCCACGCGACAAGCTGCTCCGGCCCTAGGCCGCGATTGTCATGGAACCGCCGAATAAAGGCGACTATCAAGACAAAACTCGCGATGATCCATGCAAGAAACATTAGGATCGGCATCAGCGGTCGAATGATCGTATCGAGCACGGACCTGAATAGCCATTGCTGACCTGTAAGCATCAGGTTCTTTATTTGTTCGCTGAAACTTGGCGCGGCGGGTTTCGGAGGAAGTACCGGGCCGGGGGATGGAGTGACAACCGGATTAGCCGGATACTGACTCTCGAACTGCCTCAGGGCCGGCGCTGGACTGCCGTCAAGCGGAGGCATGAATGGAGAATCCGAATTGATTGTCAGAATGAGGTCGTTAGCAGTAACAGGCTGCCCGTTAATCGTCCCGATCGGCGTCTGACCTTCTACGCGAGGAGGGCGAGGCGGCCGCGGAAGTTGCCCAGCGGCCGTCGTAACTAGGCAGGCGTAGAGGAGGGGCGTCAGGAAGATCGCTAATGCGGCAGCTGTGCGGCACGATAGGCTTTTGGATTTCATGGCGTTGCTTTATCCGGTCGAAGTACTTAGGCGTTACGGAAGCGGGTTCTGGTAAACGTCGTCGTCCCAGACCTCGTATTTTTCGAGTTCGCGGAGGAAGTCATCAGACGCACGGGTGATGCCGGTCATCATCTCGGTGGTTCGGCGGATCTCCTTACCGAATTCGGTCATTTGCTCGATCTTGAGGCCGTATGCAATGAACTTCGCCTGGATTTTTGCTTCCAGTTCGCGCAGCTGTCCCTCGACGGTTGTGATGCGCAAGTTTACGGCAAGCATCTGGTCGATCAGCGACTGGACCCCGTCCTGATTTGCATCGGGATTGGCCGAAATCGCCCGGGTGGCATCTGCGATCCGCTCGCGTTCTTCGTAAAGCTTTGCGAGGTCAAGAAGGATGTTCTCCCGGTCAAACAGCATTCGCTCAAGTTCCGAGTCGAGCTTCGCGAGCCGTCCCAGGTTCGCAAGATGCGCATCGGCACTGCGGCCGATCGAATGACGCAAAAAATCATCGAGGTCGCGTTTGTTCGCGTCCATGTCGAAAATCCCGTTCTTGAGTCTGCGGGCGATATTGACGACGGAATGAATCTGGCTGGTTATTGTCGCTTCGATTCGTTTCTTTAGCTCGAACGTTCCCCGAATGAGGCGGCCGAGAGTCGCGTAAGTAGTTATCAACTGCTTGTGCCGCATTATCTGCTCGTCAACCTTATCGAGGATGCCTCGCAGGTTGGTGACGCTTTCGACCATCTTCTGATATTGCTGTGCGGCCTTTTCGTACATGTTGATGTAATGGTTGATCGTCTCTACCCATCGCGCCGCTTCCTCGATTCTTTTTTCGACCTGAAGAATGTACTGGGACGGATCGAACACGGTCCACTGGGCGCGGACCGGGCGCACGTCAAGGCCAAGAAGGAGAGACGAGAGAATCGCGCCCAGGATTAGTTGCTTCATGAAGTTGTTTTTGTATCTGTTCATCTTCAAATCCCTCCTGCATTGAGTTCGTTAAGGTTCGCATCTGAAATGGTCGAAAGACCCATTGCGGTGAGGCCGCTTGGGTATTTCGCGGCGAGCCACGTGACGATGACGTCGAGCGGAAGATCGGGCCGGAGGTTCTCGACCAGCCGACGTGCGTTCGCTTCGTTTGTGTCGTTGGTGTTCGCCCAGAGCATGACTGGGGACAGGTGTATCTCCGCCATCTGGACGATCTTGTCCACGCCGCTCCCGATCACGAACACCCACTGCGTGTAGCGGCCGTATTGGTTTCTGATTCCTCGAATCGCGGAGATGGTTTCGGGAGCAAGTTCGCAATCATCGGCCAGACGTTCGAACCCGCCGATCTGTTTCCCAATCATCTTTACGCCGGAATTCTTAACCAGATCGATGCCGGTGATGTTTGGCTGCTCCGGCGTTCCCGTAAAATGCTCGTAGGCTTGGGAAAAAAGGATCGTCACAAGACCTTCCTTGCGGCCTGTGACGGTCGCTTCGGCAATGAGTTCCTGGATGGCCGGAAACTGCCTGTTTATCTCGCGCATCTCGTCACAAAGAAATAGGATCGGGGTCTTCTGGTTCTGGGCGTTCTCTTCACCGATTTCCTGCATGATCTGGGCACTGATGCGAAAGCCGACGCTTTCGCGGACTTTCTCGTCAAGGCTGCTTATGCCCGATAGCTCAAAGACGTCAAACATCGATGGCTCGTCGTATTCGGGATGAGTCGGTGCATTGAGCCACGGGTCTTTTCGATGGATGTTGAGTTTTAGATAAAGCTCGTTGGCTTGTCTCTCTTCACCGGCCCTCCAGTGGTAGCTCTTGAGAATGTCGAGGAAATGCCCAAGTGTCGGCTGAAACTTGGGACGACCATGTCCGTTCCGAGAGAGTGACATCTTATAAACCTCATCGATCACGGTCGATGCAATAGCGCTCGTGATCGCATCGGTCTTTTGCGTCTTGCTCAAGATGAGGATGTCGGTCAGCACCATCGCCAGCTGGCGCTTTGTCGGCGGTACGGCATTCTCGATTCCCGGATAGTTCCATATATTTATCGGTTTGGGATCCTTCTCGGTGAACTCGATATGACGCCCGCCAAAGAGTCGGCAGATCGGCTTGAAGGAATGGCGGTAGTCCATGACCCTTACTTTTATGTTGCCTCTATGCGCTCGCACATCGGTGATAATCATCGACGCAAGAAACGACTTTCCCTCTCCCGATGCGGCGGTCACGATCACGGTAGGCGACTTGATTAGAGCTCTGTCATAAAGGTCGAGGCCGAACATCTGGCCGTTCGGAGTGGTGAAGATGCTGTGCGGGCGCGCACTTCCTCGCCAACTTGTTTCCGTAGGCACGAAAGCGATCACCGAATCGGCCGTCTCGGTCAGCTCCTGACCGGTCCTTTTGGGCGAAAGTTCGCCCGCGAGCATTCGCGGATATATCGCACGCTGGCGAACGGCATCTTCGCGAACCGCGTCGGCTCCGATCTTTTTTCTGATCGCCGAAACTACGGCATCGCAACGATCGTCAAGAACTTCGAGTTGCCGACGAGTCTCACGGGACCCTTTCGACCTGTCGGCAAAAACGATCACATTCATCCGGAGCCGGCATATCTCCTCGTTGTCGGCTTCTACCTGTTCGAGAAGGTTCTCGAGATCGCCCTTGATCACCACGGCGTCCTTTTTGAGGTTCCGGAATCCAAGCCACGTATTGCGGCTGCCCTCGATCCGGTCGATGCGCTTCTGAAGGTCCTTCTTCGCGGAGCGCTTTTCGGTCGTCATTAAGTCCACAACGATCTCGTGCGGAAAACACAGATTCCTTGTCGCCGTGAGATAACGCATCGCGTCCGCAGTGACAAAGCCGTTTGGCAGGCTCTTCAGGCTGACCAAACTCGCCGGGCTTCCGTTATGCCGAACGAACCATTCGCCGCTGCTTTCGATACGCGAACTGGAAAGATATCTTCTGACATCAACTCGCCCTCTACGGGCAAGCACTGGGACGGAGGTGTGTTCGCGACGGTGGCTCGTAAACAACGCGCCAAATAATTCCTCAGAACGCATCTCCTTCAAGTTCAGCGACTTCGGGAAGTTTGCTTCAAACGCCTGAAAAACGCGTGATGCTTTCGCCCGGCACTTCGCTTCCGCTTCAAGCTCTCGCTTCACGAGGCTCTCGCCGACCGTGTTCCGCGTGCTTGAAACCGGTTGCCGCAGGAATTTAAGCAGACCGTCATCTCGAACTGACCGAAGAACTGAAGGAAATGCAGATCCCACGAGACTGTTGTCGGCTTGGTCCCGCACGGGGACACGTATCCAGACCGTAGCAATCTGCCGCATCACCTGACCTGAGCGGATCGCTTCCTCGTGAAGGGAGAGATTTGTTGCCTGAAGGAGAGATGCGATGGGATCGCTGCTTTCACTATTTCGCGAGCGGAGGTGGTCTTTGAGCACCGTTCCATCATCCGCGGCATTCTGAAAACGAAACTGAATGATGGTGTTTACCGGCTTTTCGAACTTGAGAATGGTTTTCAGATCCTCGATTCTCTGCTCGGTCAGACGGCCGTCGTCATACAGAGTATTGGCCGGCTGGAAACTGAAAGCCTTGCCGAAGCTTCCGTCGCGGTAGCGGATTATGTTGCCTTCGAGCCCGAGGATCTCGGTCGGAAGCAGCCGTTCGCACTCGAACGGGATCCGAGAGGACACGGAATCGCCGGATAGCGGTTGGATGCTGTTTAGGTCCCTGCGGTGAAGTAGGAATTTTGGAAAAACGCGCCGCCCGATGACAAGACCGATACCGGCAAACATCAGGCTGCCGAACAGCGTGATCGCGACGTGTGCATAAGAGAGATTTGCTGTGTCCATTTTATTTTGCGTCTTAATCGATAACCCAGTCCACTGTTTGCAGTTCCGAATGCAGAGGAGCTCTAAACGGCGAATCGCGGTCGGCCATTGCGTCGAACTTGTGAGAGAGCCAGCACTCGGGTTTGCTTAACCGGAGATAATTGAAAGTTCCGAGGAGCATGAGGAACGTAAATAAACCAAGAGGGAAACCAAGCGGCACATAACCGAACCAAAGCCCGAAGATGAACGGAAGCAGGTAGGCAATTCCCGTTGGGATAAGGATGTACTTCCAGTCGGTCGAATAGACCCCGAACCTCTTGAGTCCTCGAAAAACATTTGGTCGGGTTGCTCTTCTTCGCATCGGATCCTCTTAAAAGTTTGTATCCACGCCGACGGCACGTCCCTGTGCAAGCTGCCAAAAGACCGCGACGATCGTTCCGAAAGCAAACGAAAGAATCGAACCGAAAGCCTGATTCCCCCATTCCTTGCCGGTCATCTTGTTGTAGATCGACCAGGCAACACCGACCGCCCCGAGACAGAAAAGAATGATCGCCATCAGCTTTAGCGCCTCGCGGATGATGTTTGAAAGGTTGCTCGCATCGCCGGTAAATATCGGACCCTGAGCGAACAGGATATTTGTGAAAAGCAGAACCGCCGCGGCTGGGGCTAACTGTGTGGCAGCGAATCGTATCGTCCTTACTAATTTCTTCATTGTTGGTCCTCGCTTGAATAGATTTCTTGACCTCATCGACAAAGTCGAAGCGTCAATGGTTGGCTCGCTCTGCAAGGCTCGTGCCGTTCGGCAAAGCGGGACGTGGCACATCGGTTGCGAAGGCTCTCGCCTGATGCAAAAACAAAACTATATTGTTGCTACCGTCTTTCTTTTGTCTCTTCTTGTGGGTCCACTCGGAGCTTCATCTCAGACGCGCTCGGCATTTTCCAGGACAACCCTCTCGAAAATGGATGTACTTTCTCGTGCTGCCCTCTTCGAAGCGGCGATAGCGGATGCTGCAAAGAAAGAGAGCGTCGATCCGAAGATCCTGTGGGCTATCGCGTACAACGAAACGCGATTTCGCCCGTGGCTTACGAGCCCCAAAAATGCTCAAGGATTGATGCAATTTATACCAGCCACCGCCTCGCGCTTTGGCCTGACAAACGCCTATGAACCCAACGCCTCGATCCGAGCTGCCGCGCGGTATGTGAAATATCTCGGTGGGATCTTTAACTGGAGGCTGGACTCTGTTCTTGCGGCCTATAACGCAGGAGAAGGCACCGTTTCGGCATATCTAAATGGTAGGAGTATTCGTTCAAAAAATAGGGTGATAAACCCCTTGTTACGACGTACAAACGGTGGCGTTCCGCCCTATACCGAAACGATAAATTATGTTTCTCAGGGCGTAAG
>JBOGOW010000119.1:0-9151 GCA_050748285.1 Pyrinomonadaceae bacterium | reverse complement strand
TTGATACTGAAAAATCTGAAAGGCGTATTCGCAACGGAATCACACGCACTATCTCGCCGCGATAAAAATTCAGATTGTAACGAAAAAACAGGGCCCCGAAATGCCGCCAGCCGTTGGCGAGAAGTTTGTCTAACTCAATGCCCACAATCGCTTCGGAGTGAAATTCTTCGTTGATTATTTCGAGACGGTCAAGGTGCATTTTTTTGACTGGAGCGGTCAACGTCTCGTTGACCATGAGCACGAAGTGAGAAGAATGTTCGAGATGCGCACAAAACACGAGAGTGAACGGGACGTTCACCGTTCCAGTCAGTGACCGGAATACCAATCATAGCCGTTTTCGGCCCAATAATCCGCGGGGCGATTGTTGGTGAATTCGATACGGCCGATGCGTTTCAATTGCTTGATGCCGTACTTTGTAGTCGAAACCAGACGCAGCGGCGCGCCGTGTTCGGGTTTTAGCGGTTCGCCGTTCATCTCGTATGCAAGCAGCGTCTGTGGATGCAGGATGCTCTGCATATCCCAGCCGACATAATACTCTTGATCGGGTGTAACAAGCGAAACGTATTTCGTAAGGCTTTCAGGAATATGTTGAAGATCGGGTGCCTCACCGGTTTGCAATACGGGAAAGAACTGTGCGGCAAAATCCGAAAAACGAACGCCGGTCCAATTTACGATCTGCACCCAGCCTTCGATGCATTTCAGCTCGGTCGTCATTTCGACGCGCGGCAGTTTCTTAATATCATCAAGCGAAAAAACAAGACCCGAAACCGGTTCGCTCGTGTCGGGCGCAGGAGTAAGATTGCTCTGCCGATTATCGCCGGCAAAACTTATATCACTCGAAAATTGCGGGAATTGCTGCGGATTTGCAAGGCCGGTAACTTGCAATTTCCATTCGTCTGCTTTCAGTTCTTCATCAAGGCCAAGCATTCCGTTAACGCGCGCGCCTGCAAGTTCGCGAGGGAATTCGGGTGCAAGATCGGAGCTTTCAAAAAACGCACGGCTGACGTTTTCATTAAAGCGAAACATCCGCTCGAAAAGATATGTGTTCTCCGGTTTTCGCAGCCAGCTGTAGCCAAGATAACCCAAAACTGCCGTCGCACCGCCGATCAAAAAAGTGCGCCGCGAGCGTTTGAACATCGCGCGTTTTGCTTCCGTTTCGCTAACGGGCGCGCTCAATTCGCGTTTCTCTTTTAGGATCGTCGCGGTATTTGGAGAGTCGTCAGGCCGCTTTGTTTTTTGAAACTCACGAACTTTTTCTACCAAAACTTCTTCGTCTTTTTCGCTCATGCGGTCTCGCCCTCCTTGATAGTTTGCGTCGCGGGCGAAGCGTCGGTGTCGGCGATGTCATAACCCGTAATCATCGAACGAAAATTTGCCCAGCCGGCGATAATTACCTGAACGATATGAACAACAAAAAACAGCCCGAACAAAATCGTCAGCCAAAAATGTATCCAGCGAGCCCACGCATAGCCGCCAAGCAATGTCGTCAGCCACGCGGCCTGCAGCGGTTTGTAGATCGCGAGGCCGGTGATGATCGAACCTGCTCCCATCAAAATAACGCCGGTGTATGCGATCCGCTGAGCGTCGTTGTACGTTCCCTGCGGCGGAAGTTTCTTGACGATGTGAGCATCATGCAAGGCAACAAGGACGGCACGCTTGAACGAACCCGGCACCGGCAATATCGCACGCCACTCGCCGGAAAAGATCAGATACAAAACGTAGATCAGGCCATTCGCTGCAAAGAACCACATAAAAAAGAAATGCAGCGTGAGGCCCTCGGCAAGGCGAAACGGAATGCCGAGCGTTTCGTAAAACCACTTCGGGAAAAACTTGAACAACTCGTAGCCGAATATCCTGACGCCGTAAATATCGTTTGCCCAATAGATCAACATCCCGCTCCAGATCATCAAGAACAGGAGCGGGAAATTTATCCAATGCAGCCAACGAATGGCGAGCGGATGTTTTTTTTCTAGTTGCTTTGCCAACTGATTTCCTTTTCGTTCCAATTATGCTCTTAGTTTCGCAAAATGTGAACGAACGGCGGGGCCGACGGTTCGCGCGAGTGTCGTATTTTCCGCATCGGAAAGTTTAGATACGACGAAAACTGCGTGATGCCCGGTCTGAAAACCGGCTGCGTTGACCGCACGTTCAAAATGCGCAGTCTGAATATCTTCGGTTCCGGGCAGATCCGTATCGCTGACCAATAACGAGACAATCTCGCCATTGTGCTTCAAAACGAGGTGCGCGAAGCGGCGATCTTCGAATACGCATGAATGCGCCTCCATCAATTCGACATCAGGGGCTTGATCTTTCGGATCGGCTTGTAAGGCGGTAACGATCACTTTATCAAGTCCTTTATTATAAGCACCGTATTTCACGGAAGCTTCGTCAAGACTGATCGGCTTTTCGCTTAGGTTGAATTCGAGCGCACAATTCTCGTGATCGCCGACCGCATGAGCGGTCAATTCCGTCCACGAGGCCCGAACTGCATCCGCGAGGGCTGAGTTCACATTGTTGCCCTGCAAGCGGGCATTTATTACCGGTGAATTCGAAACATTTAACCAGACCACGGCACCGATCGCGAAAGCTAGAAGTGCCGCAAATCCCGCAAAAACAGGCCGCATATTTAAATATCTGCCGCCGGTAATTAGTCGTTCCCACGCACCGGGCTGCAGGGCCATCTCACGCAAATTGGCGGTCGTGCGAGCCGTAAATATTGGGCTGATCTGCACATCGGGCGCGTTAATAACTGCGCGGCGAAGCTGCAATTTCAGGTGGCGGCGATCGGACATCACGCCTCGGCAGCCGCTGCAATTTTCAAGATGCCGAAGCATTTCGTGATTTGTCTCGATCAGCAATTCATCGCTAAGATACGAGTCAACTATCTGTTTGAATTCTTGACATTGAATACTCATTTTATTTAACCTTCCGCCGCAAATCCCAAGTTTCTGGCATGACCCACAAGTTCCTGTCTGAGCAGCCGACGCCCGCGGTGCAGACGCGACATAACAGTTCCAATCGGTACATTTATCAAATCTGCGACTTCCTTATACGAAAACTCTTCGACATCGGCCAGCAGCACCACCTCGCAAAATTTTTCCGGTATCCGTTCGAGAGCGCCGATGATCTCGTCGTCCTCAAGCTTCTGCGGTATCGGCGGCTCGAATGCCACGGTCTCGGCGATCTGCTCTTCGCTATCTTCGACCAGCTTCAACTGCCCAAGCTTCATACGCCGTTTGCCGTTCACGCGATAGAGGATCGTCAGAAGCCATGCACGGCAGTTCGTATCAGGCGTATATCGATGAAAAGATTTAAGCGCCTGAACAAATGTCTCTTGCGTCAAGTCTTCTGCCTCCGTCGTATCACGAACCAGCCATTTCGCCACGCGAAACACATCCGGCATCAACGGCATAGCTTCGGTCTCGAATGACCCCCATTCTTTTTCGCGTTCTCTACCGATTCCAAACATAGTTATGAACTAAACCGCTGCTCTGCCGTTTTAATAATGCCTAGTTGTTACCCGTTTTATTCCCTGATGCTTCCAGTTTATTATATTTTCTCATTTGTGGCGTTAACGGAATAATCTCACACCTTGCGAGCATCTTTAATATGTGCGGGGCGTAAGACCGGCACCATAAAGTTTTAACACAGGAGACAATAATAATATGAAATATATGAAGGTAACGTTGTTCGCAGTTTTTGTTTTGCTCGCGGGGTCGGTTATGTCGGCATCGGCGCAGGATTCGATGATGATGAAGGACAAGTTCAATGCTAAAAACCCGACGGTTGCGGTGATTCGCGCCGATTGGTGTACCGCCTGCCAACAGCTTGAACCGACGATGAAGGCCCTGATGAAAGAGTATGACGGCAAGCTCAATTTCGTAATGCTCGACGTAACGAACGACGAGACAACCGCACGTGCGCAGGCCAAAGCGAAATCGCTTGGGCTTAGCAGCTTTTTCGAAGCGAACAAGAAAAGCACCTCGACCGTAGGCGTATTTAAGAACAGCAAACAGCAATATAAGACCACGCATAATCAAAAGCGATCTGATTATGTCGCGGCATTCAATAAGGCGATCAAGTCCTAAACGAACGCAAAACTTTCGCGGGTGGGCAGTGTACTTGGGAATTTGATCTGCCCGCTCGCAATGTTTGAAACACAATGGAAAATTTCGTCGGAAATATTAACGAATACCTTTCGGGCACGTCGCTGCTGGCATTTCCGGCGGCCTATATTGCCGGCGTGTTGATAAGTTTTACGCCGTGCGTCTATCCGATCATCCCGATACAGCTTGGATTCATCGGCGGACGCACCGCGGCAAACGGTGAACAAGGCTCGACGTATGCATTCAGCCTGAACGGCTTTACGCTCTCGCTTCTTTTCGTTATCGGGATGAGCATCGTTTATGCGGCGCTCGGCGCATTTGCAGGTTTGACCGGAACATTATTCGGTTCGTGGGCAGCAAGCCCGTGGACATACATCATAGTAGGCAGCGTAATTTTAGTAATGGCGCTTTCGATGTTCGACGTGTTCACATTTTCGACGCCGCAGTTCCTGCAAAGTTGGAATCCCGAAAAAAAAGGTAATGGATACTTGTCGGCTTTGCTTATCGGAGCTTCGTCCGGGCTGATCGTCGGGCCGTGCACCGCACCGGCGCTCGGGGCCACGCTCGCTTATGTAGGAACGCAGGGTAATGTGATTTTCGGGATCGCCGTCTTGTTTGTATTCGCTTTGGGAATGGGAACGCTGATGGTGGTGCTTGGTTCATTCAGCGGTTTATTTAACTTGCTGCCGCGTTCGGGCGTTTGGATGACGCGGATAAAATTCTTGTTTGGAGTATTGCTGATAGTTGTGGCCGAATATTTTTTTGTTCAGGCCGGCCGGAACTTTATTTAGAGAATTAATTTTATGTCAAAAACTAGGATCTTATTGTTATTGGTAATCGGTGCGGTCGCGGCCGTCGGTTTTTCTTCGTGCGCTTCCGAAAGCAATATTGCAGTCAAAGTTTCGCCGGATAAAAGCATCGAATCTAAAACGGCGATTCGCGAAGCTAAGGTCGGAAGCCTTGCGCCGGAGTTCGAGCTTGCAAAACTCGATGGTTCGACTATCGCGTTCAATGATCTGAACGGCAAACCTGCGGTTTTGGTCTTTTGGACGGCTTGGTGCCCGTCTTGTAAAGCTGAAGCACCGGAAATAAATAAGCTTGCCGCGAAATATGAAAGCAAGGGCGTTCGCGTAATCGGCATAAATATCGGCGAAGGCGAGGCACGCGTAAAAGAGGGCGTCGAAGAATTCGGCATCAAATACGACGTTGTTCGCGACACCGACACAAAGGTCGCAAAAAGCTACAAAGTGGTCGGAACGCCGACGATTGTTTTTCTCGACAGCAATGGAATAGCGCGCTATGTTGGAAACGAACTTCCGTCGGACTACGCGGCGCGTCTTGACGAGATCAGTTTAATGAATTGAGCGTATCATCGCTCGGGAGATGTTATGAAAATTACGATTATTTTAGGAATTTTAGTTGTTGCGATCGGCAGTTCGATCGCGGCTTTGGTGGGATGCAATAGTCAGGCGGCTTCGCCTCTTGCGGCGAATGATATCACTCCGGCGGCAGTCGAACCGGCGGCGCTTGTCGCGGCTGATGAGAATGCCGGCCCCGATTCGTCCGATGTTTTGATCTCGGCGGAAAGAGCCAAGAAAGCGCCGGCGATTTCGCCCGGCGATTGGATCAACAGCGAGCCGCTAACGCTCGAAGGACTTCGCGGCCGCGTTGTCTATGTCGAATTCTGGACGTTCAGTTGCTACAACTGCGTCAATACGCTTCCGGCCGTCAAAGGCTACGACACTAAATATCGCGACAAAGGACTGACCGTTATCGGTGTTCAATCGCCGGAATTCGAAAGTGAAAAGTCGTTGGGTAACGTTAAAAAGGGCGTTGCCAGGCTTGGCGTCAAATACGCTGTCGTGAACGATAACGAAATGAAAACTTGGGACGCCTATGGCGTAAATGCGTGGCCGACTATATTTATTCTCGACAAGCAGGGACGCATCAGATACACGCACGTCGGCGAAGGCGCTTACGACATGCAGGATAAGGTGATCCAGACGCTTCTTGCCGAAGGCAGTTCTACAAAGACGGCCGCGTCAAACGACGAACTTTTCGACGGCCAAAAGATTGCAAGAAGTGAAGCCGAATGGCAGAAACTTCTGACGCCCGCTCAGTATCTAATTCTGCGCGAAGAAGGGACCGACTATCCTTACAAGAGTCAATACAATGACAACCACGAGCACGGCGATTACTACTGCGCGGCCTGTCACTTAAAACTGTTTAACTCGGAGACGAAATTCGAATCCGGCACGGGCTGGCCGAGTTTTTATCAGCCGATCAATGCAAAGAATGTTGTCGAAAAAACAGACGACAGCCTCGGCTCAACTCGCACTGAGATCGAATGTGCACGCTGCGGCTCGCATCTCGGCCACGTTTTCGACGACGGCCCAAAGCCGACCGGATTGCGCTATTGCATGAATGGCACTGCTCTGAAATTCGAAAGAAAATCGTAGCATTTTCACAGAAGCCGGCATCTCGACGGCTGGCCGGAACGCGTCACGCGCTCCAATATTGAAATATAAAAAGTTCCCATACCGGGGAGGGGGACGCTGGCGCTGTGTTTCGTAAAGAAGCACGTTAATAGTGCCAGCGTCCCGTCATGCTGTCGTGTTGCGTCGCGGATTTCAATAAAAAAAATCAGTTCAAAAGCCGTTTAAAAGGGTGCTTGCCGAACAGCCATCTGGACATTGTCGCTCGCAGGTACTTACCAGTTGACCTTGCCTTCCTGCGAAGTGTCGATCTGCGTAAGATCGACGCCTTCGTTGTAGAAAAAGATCTTCATATTGTCGAAGAGGAACTGATGAGAATCGGGATTCGACACGTCGAGGCCAAAGTGGTTGATGAGCTGTTTCTGTTTCTCCTGCCACTCGCCCCAACATCCCTTACACATCTCCGCACCGATCTGCTGCCCAAGCTCGGTCGGGATCGGAGCAAAACCGAGAGGTTCGCTTTTCTCCCCGCATCGTCCGCATTTAAATTTATCGCCAAATAAAGCCATATCTTCAATTAGCCACAGATTAGCACAGATGCCTACAGATAAAAAAGATTCCTGATCTGTGCGATCTGTGGCTAAATATCTTGAGCAAAGAGTATCGCAGCCAAAACATCGTCATCCGATGGCTTAAACAAACTCACGGCCTGAACTTTGCGATATGCGATCTTGCCTGCTTTGTCTATCACAACCACCCCGCGCGCCGAACGGCCGGGCAGCCACGATCTCATTCCGTACAATTTCGAAACTTCGCCGTCTGAATCTGAAAGCAGCCTGAGCGGAAGCTCGTGTTTTTCTGCAAAACTGCCGTGCGATTCAGCAGAATCCATCGAAATTCCGACAACCTCGGCTCCGGTCGCCTGATACTCCGACCAATGATCCCGCACCGAACACATCTGCGCCGTACAAACCGGCGTGTTGTCACCGGGATAAAAAAGCAACACAACTGTATGTCCAATGTAATTACTTAGCGTCCACGAGTTGCCATCGCCGTCTTTTAGTGTGAAATCAGGTGCTTTTTCGCCGATTTTCATACGCTTCATTTTCAAAAGATACTCGATCCGATGTGGAACGGAAAAAATAACAGTGATTGCAAGCATTTAAAGCTCTAGAATATCTTCAAGGCTCCTGCCATTTTTGTATTCTCTGAATCGCTGTTGTCCCAACATTTGCAATTGATCCTCGTCGCATAATCCATTAAACCATTCGCCCCCGATCGTTCGGTGAGGACGATCGACGCCGGCGATTACTGCTATCATAGTGCATCGGCAATATTCATTTTCACAGCGGATCAGTGATTCAAAAGAAATTTCAAACGAAAACCGCTTACCATCCATTGCAATACAGTAAATACATGATCTCGTTTGTTTCGGGCTCAACCATTCCCAGCCAGCAAATAGGTCCGAGTTGTTACGATAAGTCTCAAAAGTTTTTTCCAGACGAAATGGGTTTTCTTGCTTAAGGTATTCTTTATCAATCTCGTACCTAAAGGGCTCACGTCCTAACTTATTTGAAAGTTGCTGTCTTATCTCGGTTTTTCTTTCTTTGTTAGCTAGATAATTACTGAGTGTCCCGTTTAGTGTCGCCCATTGCAACTCAACAATTTCTGTTTCTGTTTCTGTTAATAAGACCTTCTGCCTGTCAAATGGACGAATTCTAGAATAAATATTTTGGTTGCAATGCTTACATCTTGTTTTTGCTAGAGGCCTTTTCGCAAGTTCAATTAAACAATAAGGACAATGCGAATCAATTCTACCAACCTCGTTTATTAGAATTTTTCCGCAATTACCGCAGAATCTCGAATTCTTAGGGGTTTCTGTTTCGCAGAACTGACATCTCATGGCTCAAATAATTAGACTTATGGAACTTTCTTATGTCCCTAAACGGCTTTTCCCTATCCACAAAATCCTGACGGTTTTCATTTATTCTTCTCGGTTTCGGATATCCCCGCGAGAGCTGCTTTTGCGTTTAATCCGGTGACGACCTTTTTCTTGGTCTTAGCCTCAAGTTCGATTCTGGCTACTTTGGCCACGTTGCCGCCCTGTTGAGCGGCCATCTTATTTTCATCAAAGTTCTTCGGTTCGATTGCCTGTGAAATATCTTTTGTCGAGGCTTCGGCAAGCATATTTAGGATCAGTTCCGTGTTGGTCATATTGTCACGGAGATTTTCTTTTTTTAGGCCCTTAAGAGTTTTATATTCCTTTGTGGTGTTGCCCGACCAGGTTTTGGTTATGATGTCGGTAAGTGTTGCGAACTGCATTCCTTCTTTCATCCCGCGCCTTTTCCATTCGTCGGTCAGCTCTTTGCGTATTTCGATGCTCTTTAGCCGCTGGTTGATCCAGTTTTCGGAATAGCCGAGTTTGAGATATTGTTCCAAAGCCCGGTCGATGGTAAGTTCCGGATCCTGCATCTCGTCCAGCCGCTCTTTGCCGAGCTGTGCGAGCCAAAGTTTGAAAGGCTCTGCCTTTGGTGATGGAATTGACTGGATTAGCCTGAATATTTGCTCGGTATCGGCGACATCGGTCAGGCGCATCTTGCCGTCCGGTGC
>JBOGOW010000118.1:0-9167 GCA_050748285.1 Pyrinomonadaceae bacterium | reverse complement strand
CTCTTGTCCGCATGAACGCCGCTTCGGCGTTCAAAAAAAACGGTACAATATTAACGCTATTTCGGCGGGTATTTTGATCTGATTCTCACCGCCCTCTCAATCACATCTACATTTTCGAGAATTTTCAGTTTTAGGTCGTTATCCAGATTAGGATTATCGACGAGGAATTTGTTGACGATATTCAGGGCCTCTTCGCTGCGCTGTCCACCGATGAACGCGCCCAACCAGCCGTTTACAAAAAATATCTTGCGTGTTCGTTTGTGATTGGGAAGTTCCTGCAACGCTTTTTGCAGATACGGTAACGTCAGTTCCGTATGTTCTATCGAATTAAATGGCCCAAACGCCGCCTCGATCCAGCTTTCGCTGATCTCTTTGTTCTCGATAAAATCTTTCCAATACTTCGCCTTGTTCTCCGCCGTTGCGATCCCGGCCTTCGCGGCGTACGCATACCGCTTCGCATCGTCGCTGGTCTCGTTCTTCTCAAGATCGGCCAACAGCTTTGTCGCATCGGGGTCGCCCAATATCAGCAGCCGCGTAACGATGTCGAAGCGGTCTTTGGTCTTGAGTGGCAAAGCCGTAGCGCCAGCTTCCCGCTGGCTGTCCGGGGTGCGTCCCGCACCCCATTCTTCCGCAGGGCGGCCAGAGGCCACCCCGACAGCCGCCGGGACGTCAGCGCTATCTCTAAGCATCTTTTTCAACACCAACCGCGCATTTTCACTGGATGCAATATTCAAAAACGCTCGGTAATACGTTATCCGCTGCCCAAGCGTCGGCGCATTCTGCATCCGTTCGATAAGCATATTCTCAACTCGTGTCCGCAGGTCATCTCCACCGCTCGCAGTCAGGAAAACGGGCTTGCCCCCGCTCTTGTCAGTAAGCTTCTCGTTCTCGCCCTTACTTCGTGCTGGCTTCTGCAAATCTGCAAGCTCGTTCATACTCGCGTTTCCGCCCGATGCAGAAGCCCGCACGTCAGCAAGGGCGGTACTTGGCGCCGAGATGTAGTAATTCATCGCGACCGACACGCGAGATAAAAGCAGCTGTACCGTCGATTCGTCCTCTGATGCGGAAGCCCGCACGTCAGTAAGGGCGTAACTATCAACGTCCCGATTTCGCCCTTGCTCACGAGCGGGCTTCTGCATTAAGACCTTCACCACCAACTCGACATACTCTTTTGGGTCAAGCTCGCCCTCGCGGACGCTGTCCCAAAGCGAGCCCCACATCATCGACCGCAGGAACGGATCTTTCTCGTTCTGGATGTTCTTCAGAACATAATCGCGGCTCTTCTCGTCGAGGAGAAAAATGCCGTAGCCGTAGTCTTGGTAGTTTGCAAAAACAAACACAAAGGAAGATTCACCAAGTTCGGGAAGGAATACGGTTCCGGCTTCCTTCGACTCGATTGTTACGGTCTGCTCGTTTCCATTCACTTTCCGCCAGAGTAACTGAGTTTGGAATTGCCATCCTGCAAAAGGACTGGAGTACTGCTCTACTCGAATTTGTTCTGGCGCATTGGTAAAGTGCTCGATTCGAACGCGAACTATTGGACCGCCTCGTGTTCTGACCCATCCATTCGCCCATTTGTCCAGTTTCTTCCCGGTAGCCGCCTCGAACTCCCTCACCAGATCTTCCCACCCCGCATTACCGTACTCATGCTTCTTCAAGAACGCCCGCAATGCGACTTGAAACTTGTCTTCGCCGAGATAGAACTCTGTCTGTCGGAGAAACGCCGGGGCTTTGTTATAGACGATCGCGCCGTAGGCAGATTTGGCGGCGGAGAGGTTGGCGATGGGCTGGTAGATCGCGGTTGTGCCGCGCGTCGAATCGGTGCGGTAAGCGGCCTGCTTTACGCGTTCGTAAAAGACCTTCCATGCGTTCGTTTCGGGCATAACGCGTTCCATCGCCTTGTACGCCATAAAGGTCGCAAACCCCTCTTTCAGCCACAGGTCGTCAAACCAACGCATCGTCACCGTATCGCCAAACCACTGATGCGCCGTCTCGTGAAAGATCAGCGTCGCCCGCGAGATGTGGTCGTTCTTGGTCGGTTCCTGCGGAAAGATGATCGAAGACTCTCTTAGAAAAGTCGCCCCGGCATGCTCCATCCCGCCAAACGGGAATTCCGGTATCAAGACCAGATCGTACTTCGGCCACGGGAACTTGTAATCGAAATACTGCTCGAAATATTTGATGGCCTCGCGGTTGAGACGAAAGACCTCCGCAGCGTGCGGTTTGAACTTCTCGGCTTGGGATTTTCGAACGTAGATGGACGGAGCGAGGACACTCTTGTCCTCAATCGTCGCTTGCGGCGATACTTCTTTTCCAACGCTTTGCGTCGGTGCGGACAAGAGTGTCCCCGCTCCGATTCTCTCAAACGGCCCCGCCGCGAACGCAAAGACGTAGGTGCTGATCGGTTTGGTCTCAGCGAATTCGGCGGAGGAAAACATAGTGCGCCCACCTTGGCCATTGTAGTTTTCGATCCATTCTTTTCCGGCTGTGTTAGAGATGAACTTCCAATCGATTTGCTGCTTTAACTCCTTCCTCCAATCAATCGGCTGTTGAATTTTAAGGGTAAACCGCGCCTTCAGATCCGGCTGGTCGAACACTGGAAACGCCGTGCTCGCGTCCGACGGGACGAAGAGCGAGTAGATGTACTCCGACCCGTCCTCCTTGTCCACATACCGCGTGATCGCCGACCCGCTCGTCAATATCGGCGAAGTGAAATCGAGCGTAATGACGTTCTCGCCCGCCACCACGCCGTCGCGGAAGATCAAGTGCTCAGAGTTTTCCTCGTAGGTCAGTCCCGATGCCGCCCTTACTGACGTGCGGGCTTCTGCATCCGGTTGCGCAAGCCCGACCGTGAGGGAGGGCGGTACACTCAACGTCGAACCATTAAGAACGACGTTCGAGATTTTCGATTTTTCCTCATGGCCTTTGATCTTACGCCAGTCGAGAATGATCGGCGGAGGCATTTCGCGGCGTTCGCCGCGTGGGGACAAGAGTGTCCCCGCTCCGACGTTGACCCGTATCTCGATCGTTCCTTTCAGTACCGGCGACATCTTTTCGAGCGTCAGGTTCAGCTTGTAACGAACGTCGCTGTACCGCGCGGCGCGCCAGCGCGCCAATTCCTGCGACACGCCAAGTTCGATCGCCGGCATGTCAGAACCCCGACGCGTCGGGGTAGCGACAGGGTTTTTCGCCGCGGTCTGAGCAAAAGCGAAAGATGTAGCTAAGAGAATAACCGTAAGTATTCGCATAAAGATACAAGCCACAAATGTCACGAATTGGAAGAAATATTTGTGTGATTCGTGTTCATTCGTGGCTAAAATCTCTTCAAAATACTTAGGCGGCAAACCAAAGGAAAAGGTTGCAACATGCGGTGCGAAATCAGCCGCTAACTGACACGAATGCCACGAACCATGCGTCGATATTCGTGCAAATTCGTGTTAATTCGTGGCTAACTTCTCTCTTAAAGCGTGAAGTTGAAATTTACAAAACCGGTTACGCGGACAGGCTGGCCATCGCGGATTATCGGGCGAAATTTCCATTTCAATATTGCGTCCCTTGCGGCGGCTATGAGCAGCTGTGGGCCGTTGGCTTTTTTCACCTCGGCGACATCGCCGTTTTCATCGACCTCGACCTCGACCTTTACGACGCCTGAGGCTCGCATCGTCCGCGCGGCCGGCGGATATGTCGGGTTCGAACGCGAGGTTGCATACTCGATGAGCGAACCAACCTCGACCGGGCCGGAAGGTTTCGCTTGAGGAACTGTATCGTTCGGGACAGCGACGCCTTCTTTCGTGGCCTCGCTTTTCGTCGGATCATTTTTCGGCGATGGTTTTGAAGCGCCAACTTCTTCCTTCGGCTGATCGGTTTTTACCGGAGTTTCGACAATTTTTGTAAAGGTACCGACCGGTTTAATATTTACTGCGGTCTGCGTATCGACAGGCTTGCTGTCAATCGGTTTCTCTGTCATGTTTGCAGCAAGATCGGCGGAAGTGTTATTTTGCGGCGTTGCGGTTGGTACTGTCGTTCCGTCGGTTGCGTTTGTTACGACGCTGCGGGCGTTTACCATCTGTTCGCGGGCGTCGTCGCCTTCAAGCTGCCAACGCTTTGCATCGTAATCGTCGCGGGCAAAACTGCTGCGGACATTTGTAGCTTCATCCAGCAGCGGCAGCACGACGGCCGATTTTGCCTTGTCCAATCCGGCTTCGCGCGTCTGCTTGATGATGAGTTCGAGCACTTCGCGCATCCTTTCGACGTCGTTCACCGCCTCGAGCGGAAGATTGCGATCCGAAACCGAAAGCCCGAGCTGGCGATAGCGTTCAAGCTGGCTGCGGGCGCCCTTTACTACCTGCGCCGCGACCGCCGAATACTGCATCGCGGCATTCGCATTATTCGATTTAAAATCCTTGTAAAATTCGTTTAGAAAATCCTGTGCTTTTTTATAATTGCCCTGTTCGAGATAGCTGTTCATCAGCAAAATATTCAATACCGAATGAACCGACGTGTCGCTCGTTTCGCGGCGGATACTTTCTAATTCAAATATCGCCGCGTTGTAATTGCGCACCGCGATATATGCCTTCGCCTTCGAAATGCGCTCGCGCATCACTTCGGCCGCGGAGACGGTTTTTACCGGTGTTGTGTTCGATGGAACGGTACTTGGCTGATTGACGGCCTGTTGGGCCTGAGAAAATACGGCTGATGTAAAACTTATGAAAACGAGAAATATAGAAGAGCTGAACCTTCTGACATTTAACGGCATTTATAGTCCTCCCTGCTGACTTAAATTTTCCGTAAAGGCCAAGCGAACACGAACTTACGAAGGCTCACTTTAGCGACCCAAACTTTGCAAAAAAAAATTACTGCGTCGAGCTTTTGTAAAGCCCGTAAATCAATTCCCAAGACTTTTGATGATCTTTTCGCGGTAAGTATTTGCGTCTTTTTTTATAGCACTTTCGTTTAACGTGAGCAAACGGCGATCAAGCATGACGATGCGGCCATTGATGATTACCGTAAGCACATCCGATGCTTTTGTGGCGTAAACGAGGTGAGAAAAGATGTTATACATCGGCGTTTGATGAAGCGAATCGAGCCCGACAATGGCAATATCGGCGCGTTTCCCGACCTCGAGCGAGCCTGTAATTTTATCAAGATCGAGCGCCCGCGCACCGCGAATTGTCGCCATTTCGAAGACTTGCTCAGCCGTTGCCGCCTTTGGATCGCCCGAAATCAGCTTGTGCAATTTCGCCGCCGTGTCCATTTCTTCCCACATATTCAGGTCGTTGTTTGAGGCGGCTCCATCGGTGCCGAGCCCGACGGCAGTATCTTTTGCAAGCATCGCGGGGATCGGCGCCGTGCCCGACGCGAGTTTCATATTCGATTGCGGATTATGCGCCGACCCGACTCCACGGCGGTTCATTATGTCGATCTCGGCGTCGGTTATCCATATGGTGTGTGCGGCAATAACGCGGTCGTTGAGAAATCCGATGTCGTCGAGATATTTTATCGGCGTCGCGCCTTTTTGAGCGACCATATCGTCGCGCTCTTTGCGAGTTTCGGCGACGTGAATAACGAGCGGTGCGTTCAGCTTGTCCGATAGCTTTAGTATCGCCAGCAGATGTTCGGTCGAAACAGTGTAAGGCGCGTGCGGTGCCAGCGCAGCAACAATCAGCGGATCGTTTTTCCATCTATTTACAAATCGCTCGCTGTAAACAAGCGCCTGCTCGTGCGTTTTGTTATCGGCAACCGGAAAATCGATGATCGTCTCGCCGAGAACGCCGCGCATTCCCGCCTTTTTCGTTTCGTCGGCGATAGCATCTTCGAAATAATACATATCGCAGTACGTCGTCGTCCCGCCGCGTATCATCTCCGCCAACCCAAGTCGCGTTCCGGCCCGAACAAACGCCTCGTCAACATTCTTCGCCTCCGCCGGAAAGATGAACTTCGTCAGCCACTCATTCAGATCAAGATCATCTGCGATGCCCCGAAACAAAACCATCGGCACATGCGTGTGCGTGTTTATCAACCCCGGGATCACAACCTTCCCCGCCGCATTGATAATTCGCTTCGCCCGAAACTGCTTTGTTATCTCTGCCCGCTTCCCAACCGCTACGATCTTGTCACCGCGAATCGCAACGGCACCGTCTTCGATCACGAGTCGATCCTTGTCCATCGTCACGACCGTTCCGCCAAGAATAAAGAGATCTGCTCGTTTGACACTGGGCTGCGCGAAACAAACGCAAGAAACGCTGACAACAATTATGGCGGCGAGATAAAATCTAGCTCTTTTCATCGCGGTATATTGACACATCTATAACTTCAAAATGAGTTTTGTCCATCCGATCCGTCGGCTTGACGCCGTACTTGATAGTGTTGAGCTGCCACATTTCACACAGCCGCTCGCCAGTCGTTCGCCCGAACCAATACGCAAAGATATTTTTCACGATCGTCCGCCGACAGTTCTTCGGGATCGTTACAATTAAAAAACGACAGTTTAGGATCTTTCGACATAATACTCGTCGTCAAAATAGTCGGAATCAATTGTTCCCATGGGAATAGCCGATCAGTTTGTCCCAATATCGCCGCAAGTCTATGTCGTATTTCAAACGTTCCAGAGTGTACCGATTGGTACAGCGAACATGTTCTCTGCGAATGCAACGCTGCTTTCGCCCGTATATATTACTATGCCTCGCTTAAACTTTTTACCCAATTCGCTTTGCAATATTTTTAACCCTTTAAAAGCGTCGCTTCCGATACCGGCGCCTGATTTTATTTCAATTCCAACCACCTCGCCGTTCGGCATCTCCAGAACAATATCGACCTCTTGATCGGTCGTTGTTCGGAAGTAAAATATTTCTACTTTAGTTTCGCTCCACTCCGCTTGTTTCCTGATCTCGCTTACAACAAAATTTTCCGTTAAAATGCCTGCGAGCGAATTTTCAACTCGTATGCGCGGCCAATTCAAGCCTTGTAAATTGGACAAAATTCCTGTGTCAATAAAATACAGTTTGGGCGATTTCGTCAGCCGTTTTGTCATATTTCGTGAATAAGCGGGGATGAGTTCGATAAGGAACATCTGCTCCAAAATCGAGATGTATCGTTTCAAAGTGGTTTGCGGAATTCCTGCGGATCGTGAGATGTCGGCAAAATTGAGCAAGCCTCCAGACCTTGCGGCAAGGATCGAGAAAAGCCGTGCGAGATCGGCCGGTCTTTCAATATTCGAGAGGTCGCGAATGTCCCGCCTAAGCAGCGTTGTAATATATGAACGAAACCAGGCACCGCGCCGCTTTTCCGAAGTTCGCTGAACGGCTTCGGGAAATCCGCCAACAAACATTCGCTCAAACAGATCTTTACGATTCTCAAGCGGAAAGGATTTTGGCAGATCGAATTGGTCACCGCAAACCCAATCAATAAAATCATCTTTTCGTCCGGCGATCTCACCCTGCGACAGCGGCCTAAGATTGATAACCTGCATCCTTCCGGCCAGCGAATCGGCAACCTTGGGCAGCATCATTATGTCAGCCGAGCCGGTCAGTAAATATCGTCCGGCATTTCGATTTTTATCAACAGACGCTTTAATCGGCAAAAGCAGTTCAGGAACTCGTTGAATTTCGTCAAAGATTACCGGAGTTTGGAAAGATTCTAAAAATGCTTTTGGATTCTCACTTGCCGCCGACATAATTGTCACATCGTCAAAGGTCAAATAAGTAGGTTTATACTCAGCAGTTTCAAGGTTTTGAACTAAAGTGCTTTTCCCCGATTGCCTGGCTCCAACCAACAATACAACCGGAGTATCGGTTAGTGCCTCTATTATATTTTCTTTTAGAATTCTTTGAAACACGACGGAATTATAGCGAGTGAATGGCTGAAAATCAACCATTGTGTGGACGATTTACAAGCATAAAGATCACACAATTCATTTCGCTGACAATTATTTCAAAAACTTCGAATCGAATGCTCTTGGCAGAAGTTCGGACATTTGGATGGTTTCGGATTTGCCGTGCAGGTTGGCAAGTATTACAGGCACATCGCCGCAAAACTCCCAGATGATTTGGCGGCAGACTCCGCATGGTGGCGTGAGTTCTGCGGTATCGACAACGACGGCGATGCGTGCGAATTTCTTTTCGCCGCGCGAAATGCCTTTCCAGATGGCGACGCGTTCGGCGCAGACGGTCAGGCCGTAGCTTGCCGATTCGACATTGCAGCCGGTATAGATCGTGCCGCCCTCGGTCTCGACCGCCGCTCCGACCCTGAATTCCGAAAACGGCGCGTATGCATTTTCACGCACATCTGCGGCCGCTTCAATTAGTTCTTGTTCAGTGTGTTTCATCAATTTCAAATGGAACGCGGACATTCCTGTCCGCATTCGACCTCGTCCCTATTTCATTTGCAGGCAGGGATGCCTGCGTTCCAGTCGTGCAGCATTACTTCGTGCGGGCTTCTGCAATTTGTTCGGCCAATTTTTCGCGGACCATGCTGCAGAGCAGATCGACCGTGATATTCGTCTGCGATCCTTCCGGAATAATTATATCCGCGTGGCGTTTCGACGGCTCGACAAATTCGAAATGCATCGGGCGCACGGTTCGATAATACTGATCTATTACGGAGTCCATCGTGCGTCCGCGTTCGGTCGTGTCGCGGCGAAGGCGGCGAATGAATCGAACATCGTCCGGCGTATCGACAAAGACGCGCATATCCAACAGATCGAGCACGCGCGATTCCGAAAAGATCAAAATCCCTTCGACGATGACAACCTGTTTCGGTTCGATGATCTCTATCTTATTGCTTCGCGTATGCGTTTTGAAATCATAAAGCGGCATCTCGACTGTCAAGCCCTGCTTCAAGCGGAGCAGATGATTGACCAGCATATCGCTGTCGATCGCGTCCGGATGATCAAAATTTGCCTGATGCCGTTCGTCGAGCGGCATATCGGCGAGGTTTCGATAATACGAATCCTGTTCGATCAGCACAACGCGCTCGCGCCCGACGGCCTCGACTATCGCCCGCGCAATGGTCGTCTTTCCCGAACCCGTGCCGCCGCATATTCCGATTATCATATTTTCATTCTACCCGAAGAGACGATAAGAAGAAGTTAGCCACGAATTAACACAAATTACATCTATGAAAAAGACTTCGGTGTCAAGGCAGAGGAATGCCCACACTCGAAGTTTCCT
>JBOGOW010000117.1:0-9175 GCA_050748285.1 Pyrinomonadaceae bacterium | reverse complement strand
ATGAACCAACGCCATCGAATCGGTGAGCATATAGTCGATTCTCAAAGCGTCGAACCGATTTGTGCAGTCGGCCAAAACGTCATTCTGTTCTTCCTGGCGTATCATAATCCGCTCCGGACAATATCGTGAATTCGCAGCAGCCCGATGCACCTGCCTTCGTCATCGATCACGGGCAAAACCGATATTTGCGACGGTCGATCTTCCATCAATTTCAAGGCTTCAAACGCCAGCATTTCGGGTGAAGCGGTTATCGGATCGCGCGTCATCATCGACGCGGCATCGAGAGAAGCAAGCTTTTCAGGATCGGTTTTTTCAATTGTCCGCCGCAGATCGCCGTCCGTTACGATGCCGATCAAATTCCGACTTTCGCCGACGACATTTACGGCACCGAGAGAATGTTTCGAGATGGCTTTGACAACATCGAGCCAACCGGCGCTTTCGGAAACATTCGGGCTTTCGTGCATCAGATCGCCGACGCGAATCGTAAGCCGTTTGCCAAGTCTTCCCGCCGGATGATTGACCGCAAAATCTTCGGCCGTTAGCCCGCGCGATTCCATTACCGACATTGCGAGCGCGTCGCCGAGCGCCAAAGCGACGGTGGTCGAAGCGGTCGGCGCCAGATTCAACGGACACGCTTCCTTATCGACCGAAGCATCGAGAACAGCGTCCGATTTCGCCGCAAGGCTCGATGAAAGATTTCCGACAATAGAAATGATCGCGACGCCACGATTTTTAAGTGAAGGAATGATTGCAAGCAGTTCGTCGGTTTCGCCCGAGTTACTCAGCATCATTACTACGTCGCTCTTATCAATTACACCAAGACCGCCGTGAAGTGCGTCCGACGGGTGAAGAAACATTGCAACCGTTCCCGTCGAGGTCATCGTCTGCGCGATCTTTTGCGCAATAACGCCTGATTTACCGATTCCCATTACGACGATTTTGCCGGTGCAATCTGATATCAATGCTGCCGCTTTTTCGATCTGCGTCGCATCAAGCCGCTCTGCCGAGCGAAGGATGGCGGCGGCTTCGAGACGCAACAGTTCGGCGACTTGAACAGAATGCGAAATTTTCTTTTTCGGTGAAGTTGTCATGGATTCTTAGAGCTCTTTGAAAAACCGTTTGTTTGGTTCCGACAATGCGAATGATTTAGTTCTTATTCGTGCATTCGTGGCAAAAACAATTACTCACGAATGCACGAATAAAGACATTAATTTTGGGTCTATCACACAATTTTAATAGTTTTTCAAAGCTCTTACTTATTATTTTTCGACTTTCGGAATCGGCACAAAAATATCAGCCGCGATCAGCCATTTGCCATTGCGAAGTTTCCAAACCTGAACGAAATTTCCCTTCTCGGTCTCAGAACTACCGGAGGTGTTACTGATCGAATAAAACGCGCTGACCCATGCGAGATCGCCGGCTTCGATAAACGTCTTTCGCTTTGCAAATTTTATCGGCTGTTTCTTTGATTTGAGATATTCGAGCGCCGCTTTCTTTCCAACAAACGGCAATGAACCATTACGCATCAGAAACGCATCGTCTGCGAGATACGCTTTGTATGCCTTCGCCGCATCCTGCGTTTCAGCGGTGGCGTAAAAGTTCACGGCGTGATCGCCGGCGGAATTTTGCAATTTCGTATTGCCGCTTGTGATCGTCGGCGATTTCCATTCGGTCGGCATCGACGCCGGTTTCTCATGCGAAATGCCGGTATCCATCACAGCCCGATATTCACCATTCGGCTGCCGCGACCAGATTGAAAGATAGTGATTGTATCCGAGATTTGTATCCTCTTTTCCTTTCGCTCTGTAAATCGCGTTTCCGATGCTGTATGCCAACGCGCCGTTCGACGAAACCTCGATCCATACAGGATTCCAAGTCAATGAAGCAGGCGACGCTGGTCGCTTTTTCCATGACTCACGACCATTGACCGCCTCTGGAGTGAAAATTAAACCATCTGGGGAAAGAAATTCGATAAAACCGGCGTTAATTCCCTTTTCGGCAACCATTTTTTCGAAATTTTTTTCGGTTTCGAATATCTTTTTTGCCGCGTCCTGCGCACTCAAAGAACCGATAAACGCAAAAACGGCAATAAAAAGATAAATACATCTCATCAATCGGGATATTAGCATATTCGTTTGGGAAACCATCTGTCGGTTGACATCGGCCCTACAACATAAATAAACTTTCGGTCTGCATCTCTCACAACAAGGTTGATCGATCGAAAAGGAGGCTGAAATCAGATGGCAGCAAAATTCACTTTGTATATCAAACAAAAGGGCGGTTCGAAAGAGTCTGCGGAAAAGGCTATAACTTTGTTAAAGACCTATTTGCCAAAGGTCGTTGAGAAAAATGCGACATTCGATAGTTCCGACGCAGTGCTTGTCGCCGACGACGCTTCGCCCACAATTCTGGATACCGATGTGATAGTTTACCTCGTCAGTCGGGTAGCAAAGAGCGTGATCGGTAAAAAAGGCGGCAGCACTGCTCTCGCGGAATCGAACGGAAATCTACTTGGGATGACCGACCTAAATCTAAAGATCTGCGAGGTCTATTTCGACCGTCTATACGAAGGCAGTCCGAAAGAGCTCTCGGGCGCCGTCTTTCATGAAGCTGCACATATTAAATCCAATAAGGATAATTCAATGCACTCAGGCCAAAACGGATTTTTGAAGGAATCGCCTGATTACAACGGATCGCCGACGGATGAAAACAACGCGTTTCTCGCAAAGCACCTCGGCACGAAAGTGACGATGAATACCAGCTATTAAACACAGAGTTTGGGGTAAAAGACTACACAGCAAGAGGCAGCTCGAGTGATCGCACGCGAGCGATTTCGCGCCCTTCGATCGACCGAACTTGATTGGCGAAAAGTGAGACAACAGCCACAGTTTCGCCATCCAACGCGACAAATTCCACCTCGTAACCTTTGCCATTTTGATGAACTAAAACTACAGTTCCAATATCCCCAGACTGTAGTCCGCGTTCGGGCAAATCTTCTTTTAGGACAATTTGGTCAAGTTCTTTAATCATTTCCTGTTTTCTTCACGCTTATCGGATACGCTGTCACCAGTTTTGGCACATCTGATTCCGATTCAATGAACCAAACCACTCTAATTCTTGGTTTGCGTCCATCGGGCGCGTCTAGTTCTCCTTCAATAATATAACGGATTCCAAACAAAGTTGCTTCCTGTTTTTTTTCGTCGTGCTCGGCGGCATGGTTCTTAAGGGCGACGGCTAAAACTTCCCAGTTTTCAACACCAAAACCGAATTTAGAAAAAAAAGCCGCCTTCGCACGTCCATCTTTATGAACGAACGATAATAAATAATCCATTATCTTACCACGTGGCGCAATCGCTATTTCGTGGTTTGGAAGTTTTATATTTATTCCCTCAAATGTTACTCAACATTCACAAAATCCGTCCCGGTGCGACCAAAGGTTTCGGGGTGATACATTTCTTCGGCTTTGGCGGGCGGCACAACGAATTGGCCGGGCGTAGTTGCACGTGTTACATAGGTGTAATTGTAAACGCCTTCCCAGAGAAGCGAGCTGAACGCTTCGGCGCGTTCGTCGCGGAAATTTTGGTGTTCGAACCAGTTCATTCGCCACCAGTAATAATTGTGTCCGTATGAGCGGCTGCCGACTTCCAAAACACTGGTATTTCCGCCGCCGGTGTCCGCCGGAATTGCCTCGATAACGGCGAGACCCGGATTTAGAATTTCCAAACCGGCCGGCAGTTGATCGACCAAGGCAACATGGTAACGCCTTGCCTGTGCAACCATTGTCAGACGGACGCGAACACGCGCGCCTGATTTGATCGTCCAGCTTCCGTCCGGGTTTTGTTTCACGTCATCTTTGTTATCGACCGCTTCGTATTTCCGCAGAACTGTAAAGCCGTAATCCGCCGGTTCGAGCTTCAGATTCTTTGGCGCGTATTTCATTCCGATGCGGTAATAGAGGCGGCCTGCGCCTTGGCGATCGATGATCAGCGGAGCGAGGACACTCTTGTCCTCATCTGACGGAGCGAGGACACTCTTGTCCTCATCTGACGGAGCGAGGACACTCTTGTCCTCATTACGATTTGGGGCTGGAAGCTTTTCGGATGCTTTCGCATCCGTGTGGACAGGAGTGTCCGCGCTCCCCAGGAGATATGACATCGGGATATTTAGCACGTTCGAATTGATGGAGCGACCCTTGAACGCTTCCTCGCCCGCATACGTGTTCCCGAGCCAGATCCGTGTAACGAAATCGGGGGTTACCTTTTCAAACGCATTGAAGTATTTGTCCATCGCGAGCAGGATGAATACATTCTCTTGAGTGTTGCTCCAATGCCCGGCCTTGCGATGTGCGAGCAAGCCTCGGACGAGTTTTGGAATTAGATCGTTCGCCGGAACGCGGACATACCTGTCCGCATCTGACGGAGCGAGGACACTCTTGTCCTCACTTGACGGAGCGAGGACACTCTTGTCCTCACCGGACGGAGCGAGGACACTCTTGTCCTCACCGGACGGAGCGAGGACACTCTTGTCCTCATCACGATTTGGGGCTGTGTGCATTTCGGATGCTTTCGCATCCGGGCGGACAGGAGTGTCCGCGCTCCGTGCAACGCTCCGTTCGGCGCTCCGTCCAACCTTTATCAGCGCCTCTAACAGCACGCCGTCTGCCCGCCGATTTGAATACATTATCAGCCACGCGCCGTCGCCGTAATTCGTTACGAAGTTCGCCGTCGCGGCCGTTTCTGTTGTGCGATTCATCAGGAATCGAACGATGGCATCGACTTCGGCGGTCGAATTTTTGTCATCGGCCAGCACTGAAAGTATCCAGCCCAATGCCTCAAACGGTATCTTCTCGATTGTTGCTTCGGCAAGAAGTTTCTTGGTTTTCACAACGTCCTTGTCGCCCATCATGTCGCGGATGTATAAGGCGTACGCCGAGATCGTCCAACGCACTTGGGGTGACGAAACGTACCACTGATCCTTGAAATGCTTTTCGACGTCCTTCAAGTATGGCTTCACTTTTGTGATCATTTCATCCGGCACTTTGTAGCCCTTCGCTTTCGCGAGTGCGAGGGCGTGGGCGACGTGGACGGTCAGAAACGGATACTCGTATCGCTCCCTATCCTTTTTCCATAATCCAAAGCTACCATCGGAGCGCTGGCGAGATTGGAGAATTTCAATATCGCGTGCGAAATATTTGTTCAGTTGTTCAGGCGTCGGCATATCCTTTGCCTTGAACGCGCCCAAAACGTCTCGCATTGCAGCGATCGAAATCATCCGCGACGCGATCTGCTCGGAGCAGGCATATGGATAATTCGTCAGATACATGAACGCATCGGTCAGTTCCTGCAATTGCGTGGAACTCGTCGTAACCTCCAATCCGCCGAACTGTGAATAAACATCACCCGGCGCCTGCACGGGTTGGATGATCGCGCCGTTTTGGTCGGTCGTGCCATAGGTCGCAAACGCCTCGGTCGTCGCCGGCGTCCAGACCGGCAGTGAAATTTCGGCAGCGTCCGAATAGCTGCCCGAATTCACAGCGATCTGAAACCGCGCAGTTCCGGCACTCACGGTCGAAACCGGAAAACGCACTTCCTCGCGGCTGTTGGCTTTTACGAGGACTCGTTTGCCTGCATTTGGAGTTCCGCCCTTAGGCGACTCTTGGTTGCCATCGCTCGACTCATTATTAGCAGAGCCCTTACTTACGTGCGGGCTACTGACACCGATCGAAGCATTCGTCGCGCGAATAGCGACATCGACGGCCATATCCTTGTCGGTCTGATTTTGGACCACGACTGGAAGATCGATCTTGTCGCCAAAATTCATAAACCTCGGCGCCGACGGCCGCACCATCAACGGCTGCTTCGCGGTGATGTTCGATTCGGTTTTGCCAAAACGTTTCCCGGCATCGACCGAAACAGCAGTAATGCGATACCTCGTCAGGTTGTCCGGCAGCTTTACATCGACCGTCGCACGGCCGTTCGAATCGGTCTTGACTGAAGGAGCAAAAACGGCGAGCGCGTTGAAATTTTCTCGAAGATTGATCGCCGTGCCGGGTTCGTCCCGAGTGCTTTCGAGTTCGTCGGCCACCATCGCGTCCTTCGCCATGTCTCGACGGCCCTCGAATTTCGCAGACGGTTTTGCCCCGCCGACAACACCTCGGCCAAATGTGACAAGTTCGGAAACCTGCCTTGCATCAGCCGGCGGCGGTGGCGGCTGTTTTTTAACATCGTCGGGATTTCCGAGCAGAACATCCTTGCGAAGATGATGATCGGTCGTGCCGGTCGAGCGCGCGGTGTAAAAGATCGCCATCGGGTCCGCGACACTGTAACGCGAAAGCGCGAGCACGGCCTCATCAACGATGACGACCGCGACCTCGCTGTTTGCGACCGGCTCGCCATTGTTGTCTTTTACCTCGATATCGACCTTTGTCTCGCCGCCCGGTGCAAGCGTCTTGTCTTTCGGCTCGGCTGAAACGGTTAATTTACGCGATTCGGTCGAGATCGAAAGATTGATATTTCCGCTCGCGAATGCGGGCCGCGGCGGAGCGGGGACACTCTTGTCCCCCTGAGCGTCGCTTCGACGCGAAGATTGTTCGGGCTTCGCCCTCATGCCGACAGGAGTGTCGGCGCTCCGTGTCGCGGCGCCGACAAGATCGACTTGTGCATAAATATTAGGTAAATATTTTTCTTCGAGCGGGATCTTTAATGTGACCGATGAATCCTTCATCGAAAATCGTTCCGTTTTTACGATGCCGTCGCGACGCAAAGTCAATACGCCTTCTGCCGGAGTGAATGGCGAAATGACGAGCAGCTCGGCAACATCGCCCGGTGCGAAATCTTTTTTCGATGGAATTATCTGCGCTTCTTCCTGCTCGACATTGCGTTTTGGCGGCGTTTTTCCGCCCGGAACCCAGATGGTCAATTCGCTTTCGTTAAAACGTTCGCGGTCGTCCATCACGAGCGCGGTTACGATATAGCGTCCGCCGTTCTTGGCGATAAACGAGCACTTTGCAGCCGCAGCAGACTGGCCGACCGCTGACGCAGACGGTTCCGACAGAGACCTTACAGTACAGGTTTGCTCATCGACGGTTACCTCTTTCCACGAACCCTTGTCGAATTGCCAATCTTTCAAAACTGCTTTGATCTCAACGTCGCGATCCGCGATCAGTTTTCCGTCGATATCCGAGACGATCGATTCAACCTCGATCTTTTCGCCTTTTTGCACGAACGTGCGCGGTGTGCGAATGCCGACATAGAGATCTGCGGGATGAACCAATAAAGACGTTTGTCCGGCCCAGGTTTGGCGGTTCACGTCCTGCACCGATCCGGATGCAGAAATGTTGTATGGCCGCGGCGGCTTGACCGAATCGAAATCGATCTTGAGCAGATGCTTGCCGCCGGCGTCGGTTACGCCCTTAAAAGTTTGAGTGGTTCCGCCGCCATAGCCGCGACCGTCATAATCATAGAATCTCCACCACGGAACCCACGTTCCGAATGTAAAATCGCTACGATTCGGCGGCGTGTAATTTGTTGGCGTCGCGGTTACGGTCCAATTAGTTTCGGCATTTGCCAAACCGCCGCCGGCGTAATATTTCGCTTCGACAGAAAGGTTCGCCGAGCCGCCGACAAAATGCGGCGCCTCGGTTTCGACCTTTGCCGTAACTTCGAATTCCGGTCTGCGAAACTCTTGAATTTGAAATTGATGCGAATAGGCATAACCGCTAATGCCGATAGCCGAAGTAAGATCGATCCGCGCGTAGCCGAGATTTGCATTGTCCGGCAGCGTGAATTTGAAGTCGAACGCGCCGAAGGCGTTCAGGTTCCCCGTGCCTTTTGCGATCTCGTTGTTGCGCGGATCTTTCGCAGACCACGTAAAGCCGCTTGCAGAATCGCCGAGTCCTTCAATATCGCCAAGCTTTCCGCCGGTAACTTTTCGGATGTAGCCCTTGACCGCGACTTCTTCCTTCGGTTTGTAAAGTTTTCGGTCGTCGAAGACGAACCAACGGAGCGAATCGTGATCAGGCTTTTTATACCAATTGCCGTTGTCCTGCCAATAATAATCGGCATTCTCCGGCAAAAAAGCGGTGTCCTTTCCGCGTTTTGCGATCAGGAGATTCATTCCTTTGCTCGAACTTGTTTCGGCAAGACCGAGCCTTAGAATTCCATTCGCGCCGGTTTGATTTGTCTGCGCAGGTTCGACCGTTTCGGTTTCGGCAGCCGATCCATCGGCGTTGACCGATTCGATCTCGCCCGCATTCGGCCCTTTTCCGGCGACCCATTCCCAAATAGTCTCGATCCAGCCTTTCTCTTCGCCGACCACCGACGACCGACCACCGACCACTATGGATCCATTCGGATAGATCGAAAGTTCGACACCGCTAAGCGGTTTTCCGGTCGCAAGCTCGGTCGCAAATCCAACAAGCTCGGTGTTATCGACGAAGGCATCGAGGCCGATCTGCGTAGATTGAATCCACGTAAAAATGCGCGAGCGGTCGTATTTGTCGCGTTTCACGGTCGGCTCAATATCGAGGATCACGTTTCCAAAACCGCCGTTCAAAGCCTTAGCCAGATCGATCCGCGTTTCGACCATCTCGTCCGGGACATTCTTGATCGACACGGTGTTATCAGATATTAACGTTCCCGGGATCGCCGGACGCTGATTGTCGTCATAATTCAGCCGTCTAAAATATTGCGTGAATTGATTCCAATCCTGCGGCGCTACTCGATACATCCGAACGCGCGCCGAACTATGATTTGTCGAATAGATCGAAAACGTCGGCTTCGATAGCGGATCGAGCACCGTCATCGCGCCGCCCTGCGCATAGAAATTTTGCGGCGCCGCGCCGACCTTTATCGTTGCGACGGCGGGTGAGTCAAGACTCTGCCCGAAGGTATCGGTCAGTTCCGAATCGATAGTAACTTTGTAAGTTGTGTTCCCTTTTTTGTAACCCTGAAAATAGACGTTGTTTCCCGACGGATATATCTGCAAGCCTTCGACCGCAGGCTCGATCTTGACCATTTCTTTTGTAAATTTCGAAGCGTCGATCGAATTATTGAATTCCAGATACCACGGCTCGAATGGCGAGCAGGTTTTGTTGCCCTGCCAGCCGCAATAGCCGCGATTGAATTTAAACGGAGCGTATGTATTGAAGCCAAATGACTGCGGTGCAATGGTGGTC
>JBOGOW010000116.1:0-9184 GCA_050748285.1 Pyrinomonadaceae bacterium | reverse complement strand
CCTACCGCCTTGCTCACCTTCCGCCGACGGCTAAATCCCATTACCGAATCCATTAAATTCATCTGTCTGTTTTCCATTCCCTAATTTTAAACTTTCACACATTTATATGCTACTTTTACCATGGGTTTTTCAAAGCTCTCTACAAAGGTTTAATTGTGATTCTACTGAGCGTTCCGGCGAATGCCTTAATCGCAAAGGAGCTAGGGTTATTCACTTTTCGCTTTTCGTTATTCGCTATTCCGAAACATACTCACGCGCAAAAAAAGCTGCCTTTTCAGACAGCCTCGTAGTAATTAAAATTTCGAATTTATTTATGCGTTGACGCCGACGAGCCTCGGGTTCGCTTTTTTCTTCAAAAGCTTTCGCAGCTTTAAGCGTGCCTTGTGCAACTGCGATTTCGATGTGCCGACCGAGCAGCCGAGAATCCTTGCGACCTCTTCGTGTTCGAAACCTTCCACATCGTGAAGAACAAACACATTCTTGTAACCCGATGGAAGTTGTTCGATCGCGTGTTCTAGGGCTATCTTGTCAACGATCCGCATCTTTTCAGGATCAGACGTTCCGGAAACTATCTGGTCGGGCGTCTCGCCTTCTTCCGTTACTTTCTCGTATTTCACGTTGCGTTTGCGAAAGTGCATCAGAACCTGATTGACCGTCATTCTATGCAGCCACGTCGTGAAGGCCGAATCGCCGCGAAAACTGCCGATCTTTCTGTAAAGCTGTATGAATACATCCTGCGTAAGGTCTTCCGCCTCGTGTGAATTTTGGAGCATTCTCAGACAGATCGAGTAAACCCTTCGGTGATGCCGCTGATAAACTTCTTCGAATGCGGCCATGTCGCCCTTTGCGGCAGCTTGCGTAAGGTCAAAGTCAGTTGCCGTTACCGTCGAGACCATTTTCTTTAGCTCAGCGGGTGATTTTGCTTTGGTCAAGCCAGAGTCTTTTTGTAATACCGGATAATTTAAAGTTTCGCTTGTCATCTTTTTTGTCCCCCCTCCGGACACTTGATATATATATTCTCAATTGCCGTGCCAAACATTCCCAGAACTTATATTTAGACTAAAAAATGCGTATTTTGTTCCAAAAATCGCGGGCATACTATGTTATTCGGCGTTCATCCAATCAGAGATTCACTTTCCCTAAATGTAGGCTTTAAACCAAAAAGTGCACGATTTGGTATAGGTCGAAGTGTATAATATTGTCCGAAACAGGCCAATAGTGTTAACATCTTCATTCGTTGAAACAGCATCAAATTACCTCGAAATATGGCCGTTTTCACTTTGATTCAACGGAAAACGCTGGTTGCGGCAATTATCCTTTTCGCCGCCGCATCTGTTAGTGTGATTGCGCAGCAAGAACGTTACAGCGACGTAAAAAGCCAGGAAATTTCCGAATCGGACGGTGTTCCGGTTTTGATGAAGCATCTGCCCGAATGGGAGAATGTGAAGTCTTCGGCTGTATTCATTCAGGACACAAACGCTTTGAAATCCACTCTTGGAAGCCGTCCGGTTTTCGAATTTGTTGAATTTAGCGGTGGAACTGAGGCGGTGTTTGCGAATTACCAGGCCGGCAAGCTATTGATCATCGAATATACAACGCCGCAGGCATCAGTTTACGCAGACGCGAAATTTACAACGTATCTGGCAGAAAATCCGTCTGATCCGCCGACAGTTTATCGCCGTATAGGCAACTACAGCGCTTTCGTTTTTGATGCGGGCGATCAAAACGCTGCTATTGGGCTTCTCGATCAGATCGCATACGAAAAGAAAGTTCAATGGCTTGGCGAAGACCCATTTTTGCTTGCGAAAATCGAACGATATTTCGCCGTCACGGGCCGCGATGTCGCCATCTCGGCCGTTCTTTGGATCGTAATGTGGCTCGGCATCGTTATAGTAGTCGGCATCGCATCCGGTTTTTTATTCTTCAATATGCGTGAACGAAAACGCGCCTCGCGAACCGCATTCTCCGACGCCGGCGGCCTTACACGCCTTAATCTCGACGAACTTTCGGAACCAATAACGTTGGATTAATAATTCTTTGGTAATGCTTTTGAATAATGCTATCATTTTGATAGCATTTAGATGGAGATATTTTATGCCCGATGTTCTTGTACGTGATCTGGAAGTCGTAACTATTGAACGATTAAAAACGCTTGCACGAAAATCAAACCGTTCGTTGCAGGCTGAGGCAAAAATTGCGCTAAGCGACCATGCCGAGCGGCGGACCGCTCATCTACGATCGCTCGCATTGGCCCGCAAGGTAAAAGCCTCGCTGGGGCATGGCCTACAGCCCGATTCGGTTGAGTTGCTGCGTGAGGATCGGAATCGATGAAAGCCGTTGTGGACGCAAGCGTTGCAATTAAGTGGTACACGGCTGAGAACCATCACGAAGAGGCTGAGTTCTTGCTCGGCAATGCCATTGAACTTCACGCTCCCGAACTGATCGTTCCGGAATTTGGAAACATTGTCTGGAAAAAGTCACGAGCGGGATTGCTTCCTGGCGAAAAGGCAGAGGAGATAATTGATCTGTTTCTCGGAACAGGCATTTTCTTGTATCGGCAATCCGATTTGCTCGCGGCCGCGTTTCGTTCAGCGATCGAATTAAATAAGTCAGTTTACGATTGCACTTATCTCGCCTTGTCTAAATTGCTTTCGTTACCATTCGTAACGGCTGACGACAAGTTCTACAATGATGTCACCCGAACCGATTCGGCGGAATTTGTTTTGCATATCCGCGATATTGAAAGTCTGAATTCAAGGTAGAGCATCGACGAGTCTTTCGATATCGGCTGAGTTGTTGTAGAAATGCGGTGCGATGCGGAGGCGGTCGCCGCGCGGGCTGACGATAATGTCTTTTTCCCGAAGATGTTTTGCGATTTCGATGCTGTGCATTCCGCCTGAATGTTTTATGCAGACGATCGGCGATTTTTCGCCGCGAGCCCGCGAGCTAATGATTTCGTAATTCTTCTCGGCGATTGATTCGCATAAGTGATCGGAAAGTTCGTCCAAGTAATTTTCGATCGTTTTTAGTCCGGTTTCGGTCAGCAGTTTCAAACTTTGTTCGAGGCCGTAGAAAAGCGCCGATGCTCCGGTGCCGCTTTCCCATGCGAGAGCATTTGGTTTTAGCGGCTGTTCGCGGTCTTCGAAATCCCAAGGCGTTTCGACGCTTATCCACCCGACGAACGACGGTTCGAGCATTTCGCGTGCGCGATCCGAAACATACAAAATGCCGCAGCCTTCCGGAGCACAGAGCCATTTATGGCTGGCACCTGATGCGATATCGACATACTGCGACGGCAGATCGAAACCACGTGCACCGAGCGCCTGAATAATATCGACCGCAAAAAATGCGTCAACCGCTCTAGCCGCTTTGCCTATCCGCTCAAGGTCGGCGTTAAAGCCGGAAGCGAATTGAACGGCGCTGATGGCGACAAGTTTCGTATTGCCATCGATCAAGCCGACGAACTCATCCAGATCGATACGACCGTCGCGTTCGGGGCAAAGGCGAAGTTCGACGCCGTAACGCTCGCGCACCATTCGCCACGGATAAAAATTTGCCGGAAACTCGCCTGCGAAACTCACGATGTTGTCGCCATTTTTCCAGTCGATCCCATTTGCGATCGATGCAAAACCATCTGAAGTGTTCCGCATAAATGCGATCTGCTCAGACTTTACATTGAGCATTTGGGCAAGCAGGCTGCGGGCGCGATCTTTTGTCGCGACCCAATCCGTGTAGTGTTCGCTGCCGTGATTCGCTACGTCGTTCAATTGCGAGAGTACGGCTTCAACTGTCGCTTTCGGCATCGGCGAAACGGCGGCACTATTCAAATATGTATAGCGTTCAAGGGCTGCAAACTGGGATCGAATATATTCATTCATAGCGTAATATTGGCGACCGCGATGAAAACTAGAGTGTCATTTTGATTTTACTATCAGAATTACCTTTCCGACATTCGGATTCTTTTGTGCATTTTCGTGCTTTTTCGTGGATTCTATTTCTCTCGTTTAGAGAGCTGTCCACGAACTTACACGAAAACACACCAAAAAATCTTTTGACATTCACGAGCGTGAAAGCTAACTTTTTAGTTGGGAGTGTTGCGGACAAACATCACTCTTTCGCTTTCATCAAATTAATCAAATTATGTTCGATTTCAAAAAGAAAAGCTATATCGAGTTCGGCTCGCCGGACGTGGACGATCACGGCATCGACGTTGTGCAAACAAGGCGCGAAGCGCGACAGGGCATTTGGATCGAAGGCTTGCGCCTATTCCGCGACGTGTTTTTGATCATCGTAGTTTTCATTCTTATCGGCGTTTTCGCGGTGCAGCCGGTTGTTGTCGAAGGCACTTCGATGGTGCCGCAGCTTCACGACGGCGAACGGCTCCTTGTAAATAAGCTCGTGTATTACAAGATCGAAAGCGTTAGTTGGGGACACATCGAGCGCGGCGACATCGTTGTTTTTTGGTATCCGAAAGAGCCTGATAAAAGTTATGTAAAACGCGTAATCGGCCTGCCGGGTGAAACGGTCGAGGTACGCGATGGCCGCGTCTTTATCGATAGCCGCGAATTGAAAGAAGATTATCTCGATTACGAACATAATCAGAGCCTGCCGACCTGGCCCGCAAAACGCGTGGACGACCATTACTATTTTGTGATGGGCGATAATCGTGATAACTCTTCAGATTCGAGATATTGGGGCCTTGTTCCTGAAAAATACGTTTACGGAAAAGCATTCTTCCGCTATTGGAAACCGCAGGACATGGGCTTTCTAGAACACGGCAGCTACGACGAAGGTGCGCAGCCGCACCTAAACGACCTCCGCGCAGACGATAAATAAGAGTTTTAGCCACAGATTCACACAGATAGACACAGATTTTAGTTTGCGGAAATATTACTTTTTTTCTTGTTTTGAAGATTGGCATTCGCGATAATTCGCGTAATTCGTGGGCAAAGTCAGTTTCGGCGGCTTCCGCGTCGTGGCGACTTTGCGTTAAAATCAACCTCGTGGGCAAAGCGATCTTAGTTCTTGAAGATGGGCGCACTTTTCACGGTGCGTCTTTTGGAGCCGCGGGCGAGACGTTTGGCGAGATGGTTTTTAATACGTCGATGACCGGCTATCAGGAAATCCTGACCGACCCGAGCTACGCCGGGCAGATCATCTGCATGACCTATCCGCTGATCGGCAATTACGGGACAAATCCACAAGACGTCGAATCACGTCGGCCGTGGGTTGAAGGTTTCGTGGTGCGAGAGGCAAGCCGTATCCGATCAAATTGGCGTTCGACTGAATCGCTTGACGCCTATCTGAAAAGAAACGAAATCGTTGGCATCGAGCATATAGACACTCGTGCGCTGGTTAGGCACATCCGCGATAAAGGCGCGATGCGTGCCGGCATTTCATCGGTGGAATCAAAGCAAGGAAAACTGCGTGAGCGCGTCCTGGCTTCGCCCGAAATGAAAAGCCGCGAGCTGGCAAGCGAGGTAACCACGGATAGGGCTTTCGAGTATTCATTTATGGATGACTACGAAGAATCCGCAATCCACAATCCGCAATCCGCACTCGAAAGGTACCATGTCGTCGCATATGATTTTGGCGTAAAGACAAACAGCCTGCGTGAGTTGGCGAAACGCAATTGTAAGATCACCGTCGTACCGGCGGAGACCTCGGCTGACAAAGTTCTTGCCCTAAAACCCGATGGCATCTTTCTTTCAAACGGCCCAGGCGATCCGGCCTCGATGCAAAATGTAATTGACGAAATAAAGAAATTGACAGAATCGAATGTTCCGATGTTCGGCATCTGTCTCGGCCATCAACTTATCGGCTCCGCTTTCGGGGCGGAAACTTTCAAGATGAAATTCGGCCACCGCGGCGGCAATCAGCCAATTAAAGATTTAACGACCGGCAAAGTTGAAATCACCGCCCACAACCACGGCTTCGCCGTCGATGCCGACAGCCTGCCCGCCGATGTCGAAGTAACACACATAAACCTCAACGACCAAACCATCGCCGGCCTCCGCCACAAAACACTGCCAGTATTTTCGGTACAATATCACCCCGAATCCGCTCCCGGCCCGCACGATTCGGAATATCTTTTCGAACGATTTGTCGAGTTGATGAAGAACTAGGCGAGTTCGTCGAATTCCGCTTTTGCCGCAACAAGTGCGGGCATGTCTTTGTCGGCATCTTTCCACAGGTCAAAGAACTTTTCGTATTCGGCTTTGTCTGTTGTTCCACGGGCTTTTCCAAGCTGGGCAAGTGGATACAGCGAGGAGAGCGGAGCCTCACCGCGGAAATTGAGGATTTTGTCGAATTCGCGCGCCGCATCCCGGTTTCGGTTGAGTTTCAATAATGCGAGACCCCTAAGATATTGAGGGATAAACTCGCCGGCCTTTTCGAGGCGTTCCGTGATCTCCAACTCTTCGACCACTTCCTTTAGTTTCCCGGCCTGCAGCCAAAGCGCGGCCTTGATCGTCGGAGACCAAAGATGCTTGAGTAGCGTGTCCTTCGGCCTGGCCGCCAACAATTCGTCAAGCAAACGGGCCGCCTCATCGGATTGGCCGGCTATTGCGAGAGCGAGCGCCACCGTAAGAACGACCATCTGCCCTTTTTCCAGACTTAGGGCTTTGTTAGTCTGTGCTCTCAGGACTGCCCGGAGAGATGCGTCATCCTTCGCGGGCAGGCCCGTTCCTGAACTCCAAAACACGACACGCACTGCCTGCTCCGCCGCGTACTTGCCTGCTACCTCCTGCGCGTGCGTATGAGTTGCAAGGTCAACAGATCGGCGCGAAAAATCCTGAGCAGTCCGCCATTGTCCTTTCACGGCAGCAGAGCGCGCCTGCACATCGAACGCGAGGTGTTCATCATCACGCCCTGCGAACCAGCGAAGGTCCGTTTGGATCGCTGCCGGATCGTTCTCTATAAATGCGATAATTAGCGGGAAAAGATGGAAGTAAGTGCCGTCCAAATTGCGCTCGAAAGCCATCCGGCAGGTTTCTTTGGCTTCATCGTAACGACCCATGGACACAAGCGACTCGACAAGGTTCATGTAGATTGTTGCGTAGTTCGGATCAATACGAATACCTTCGCGCGCAAACGCAACCGCTCGTTCAGATTGCCCGATCCGTTCCATCGAGTCCGATAGACTGACATACGACACGACAAAGTTCGGATAGGTGTTGCGCCAAAGCTCTAGAGTATCGATAGCTTTGTCGAGTTCGCCCTGCACAAAATTGTGGTAATAGTAAGTGATCCGAAGTTTTTCGCTTTCGCTCACCGCATCGCGGATCTCATACGCCTTTTTTGTCATTTCGGCCGCGAGTTTCCATTGGTCCGTGTTTCGATATACAACAGCAAGCTCGGTGTAGGCCAACGCGAAGTCGGGGTCTAACTCAAGTGCCTTTTTGTAAAAGGGTATCGCTTCGAATTGCCGACCATTCACAATCTGTTCCCGGCCGAGTACAAATATCTTCAACGCCTCCAGCGACGACGTGGTTATCGATTCGCTCGGAACATTGAACTTCTCAATGGAATTCAGGCTCTCACCAAGCCTTTCACGAAGTCCCGCCGCCGCACGAGTAAGGGCATTAAGCACTTCCTCGCGCGAATTCACCTGCTCGAACTCGCGCCCGAGGCTTTCATTGTTCCGCGCGTTGATCGCCTCGAGCGTTAGCACGTATATCTCACCAAATTTCGTTATCGAACCTGTAATGAACGCCTTGAGGTTTTGCCGCATGCAAACCTCTTCACCGAGCTCCTTGGTAACCTTTTCGTCCGGCTTTCGTCCCATAAGGCGAAGCGTCTGGCTGACCTTTGAATCCGGGACGATATCGAGAAAAGGCGATTGAGCAAGGGAAAACGCGAGTGCCATTTTTAGCGTCTGGTCAAAGATAGATTCGCCGGTCGTATTCTCAAATTCCGTGAGTAGAATCGAATCGCGCGCGCCACGGCCGGAACTCGTCGAATAGCGAGGCGCGCTCGTTTGACTTGTGTCAGGCTGGTTTGGGACTGCGGTCTGCTCAAGTTTTGCTTCGACACGAAGTTCATCACGAAGTTCCTTCAGATCGACCAGCAAATCGCGGGTTGTTTGATAACGCTGATCGCGCTTTTTCTTGAGCGTTTTTTGAACAATTCGCTGCAACTCGCGCGGCAGGTGCGGCGCGAGTGAGGTGATGGGCTGCGGCTCGGTACTGATGATCGAAGAAAGCGTATCGGTCATTGTCTCGCCGGCAAACGGAATCTTGCCCGTAAGCATTTCATACATTACGACGCCAAAGCTGAAGACGTCGGAACGCGCGTCCGTTGGCTTGCCTCGAGCCTGTTCAGGCGACATATACGAAACCGTACCCATGATCACACCGGGGTTTGTCTTGACCAATTTCTTGGTTTCTTCCTCAGCTCCGCTTTCCATCAACTCCGTCAGTTTTGCAAGGCCAAAATCGAGGACCTTAACATATCCGTCAGGACGGATCATAATGTTTTCAGGTTTTACGTCGCGGTGAACGATACCGGCCTGATGTGCTGCGGAAAGGGCTTCAGCAGTTTGAACTGCGATCGAAAGCGCATCATCAAAAGTTAATCGCTGCTTCATCCTTTCACGAAGCGTTTTGCCCTCGATGAACTCGGCTGACATATAATGTGAGCCGTCGTGCTCGCCGATTTCGTAAACCGTGATTAGATTCGGATGATTAAGCGCCGAGGCGGCCTTAGCCTCTTGAACGAAACGGTTTAAGAGGTCTTCGTCCTTGCTGTACTTCTCGTTTAGGAATTTGATCGCGACCTTGCGTCCAAGCTTTGTATCGTCAGCAAGATAAACTTCACCCATACCTCCGGAGCCGATCAACGAAAGTATTTGGTAGTGGCCGAATGAGGCCCTCGGTTGGGTGGACATAACTGTTCGAATTACATTAACTTAGCTTTTGTCATCTCACTAGTCAACCTTGATCACAAGCGTTTTCCAGATATGATCGAATATCCAACAATTAACCCTGGAAAAGGATTATGTTGACGAATTATTCGCTTGATTGGCAACAAAAAGAACAGCCAAAGGCGCTCCCCCGGCTCTTTACATGACAGCGAACTACTGCCCGATTCCGAATATATACGGAGCGATGACTAGTGAGACGATGGACATTAGTTTGATCAGGATGTTCATTGACGGGCCTGAGGTGTCTTTGAACGGATCGCC
>JBOGOW010000115.1:0-9211 GCA_050748285.1 Pyrinomonadaceae bacterium | reverse complement strand
AAAACGCGAGGTGCGCGAAAGGGACGTTTTACTTCTGACAATGCCGAAAGACAAAGCAGCAATTCTCCAACCGTCAAGATCACCTAAATCATTCGGAATGACGGCGCGGGGAAAGATGACCTATAAAAAACACAAGATCAAAGTCCTTGCTGATCAGCTCGAAGGGGTACTAAATCTGCCCGTAATCGACCAAACCGGTTTGGTCGGGGAATTTGACTGGGAACTGATCTACAACCATGCAGATAACAATGTTCTGCTCAATGGGGTGCGCGAAAAATTAGGTATTGAGGTGACCGCAACGAAAATGCAGATCGAGGTACTCGTAGTCGGCAAACAATCTTTACCTAGATAATGGGGATGATTGAGCCTTATTTTGGGGGATTATAGCATCGGGGGCACGGCAGCGGACTTCGCCCTATTGTGTTCGGGATTGTGTGGGGCTTTTCGGAAGCCGCGTTCGCAATCGAGGCGCAGCGATGGGTTAGTGCTAACGTGCTTTATGAGATCGAATATTGAGCAGATGGTTCATCTTGGCCTTTCCTTGCGGTTTTGGGCGCGGATTGCTTTATCCGCCCGTGTAACTGTCGGTTTTGATTGCAAGGAGGTGAGAATACCGGGTCCGGGATTCTCTAAGTGTTTATGAGAAAAAGAGCTCTGGCGATAGTGTTAAGTTTCAGTTTTGTTATCGACCCGGTCGCTTCGGCATCAGCGAATAAGGTTCTAATTCCGCCTCATTTACCGCTACCGCGCCAAAGCGCGGCAAAGGACGTTAACGCGAGAATCCGGCGAGTTGAAGAAGGATTACTTCTCCCTGTTTCAGTGAAAGGGGAGCCTTCGCCACTAATTAGGCTATCGGACCGCTTGCGGTTTTATAAGACTCCCGGGTTGAGCATCGCTCTTATCAACAACGGAGTGATCGAATGGACTCGCGGCTATGGAGAAACCGAATCAGGCAACGGCAAGCCGGTTACGGCCACAACCCTTTTCCAGGCTGGTTCGATCAGCAAGGCTGTAACGGCGATCGCAGTCATGAGACTTGTTGAGGCCGGCAAACTCGACCTAGACGAGGATGTGAACAAAAAGCTGGCGTCGTGGAAAATCCCGGAAAACGAATTCACCAGACAGAAGAAAGTGACCTTACGCCAGTTGCTGAGCCACAACGCTGGGGTAAATATCCCCAGCTTTATTGGCTACTTAACGTACGAAAAGGTACCGACACTCGTCCAAGTCTTGGACGGCGTAAAACCAGCAAACACGGGACCGATCCGCGTCGTACGGTTACCCGGCAGCGGTTTTAGCTATTCGGGCGGCGGATATACGATTGTTCAACAACTCTTGATCGATGTCGAGAAGAAGGCATTTCCAGTTCTTATGAAGGACCTGCTTTTCGGTCCGCTCGGTCTTAGGCACATCACTTTTGAACAACAGCCACTTCCTCCTTATTTGGCTGGCTTGGCAACGGCCGGACATAACTATAACGGCGAAACCCCGCCCGGTAAATGGAGGATCTTTCCGGAACTGGCTGCCGCCGGATTGTGGGCGACTCCCTCAGACCTGGCTAGAATGTTTATAGATATCGAGCGGTCGCGCGCCGGGAGGCCGAAGACCTTCCTTTCAACTGCTTCTGTAAATGAAATGGTTACGCCGCAGGCTGGTAATTGGGGACTGGGGTTTTCCATCGAGAGTGTGAGGGGCGGCCCGAGATATGGCCATGGCGGCAGCACTCTAGAGTTCAACGCCCTTGTTGCGATATATGCAGGGTCTGGACGGGGCGTGGTGATCATGACGAATGGTCTTCGCGGAAACGCGCTGATGAACGAAGTTCTTCGAAGCATCGCCCGCGAGTATGGCTGGGGTGATTTTCAGCAGAAAGAAAGGACCATCGCAAAAATTGATCCAAAGGTCTACGCTGATTATCTTGGGCAGTATCAATTCGAGTTTTCCTCGGATTACTCGATTAAGGTCGATCTAAACTCGGGCAACCTGACGACGGAGTTGAAGCAGCCGACCTCGACCTCTAGAGCGACCATTTACCCTGAATCGGATACACGATTTTTCCGAAAAGACATAGACGTTGAAATCAGTTTTGTAAGAGATCAAACAGGTCATGTTACGCATCTGATTCTTCGTCAAGAGGGACAGGATCTTCGAGCAAACCGGATAAATTGACCGTGGCCCCAAGGTCGAAGATTGTTCTTGGCCGTGTCGAACACTTCCAACTTGGGAGCTTCGTTTTCGAGAAATGTTAACGGCGTTACCGGTGCCGATCCTATGATTCTGGGAGGCGAGCTGTTTCACAGATTCACGGCATTCTCGATTAAAGCCGGCTACAAAATGATACTTGAGCCGAATCGACATTTTCGAGACGCTTTCATTTTCGATACGTTTGGTGTCGAGTTGAACCTTGAACCACAACTCAATGGTTTCAAGGTCGGATATTTTTTTCGAATTCTGTCGCGGCCTAAGCCGGACTAGGGAACGGTGATCTTATTACCCATTACCCTTATTGCCGGACAGCCATCAGTGGCTTTTACGTTGTATCAAGTGAGACGCATGTTTGAACAAGAAAAGGAGTATTCAATGACAATCAAGCGTGAGGGCAAGACATTAGAAATTAGATCGAAGTTAAGGAAGCTTCCTAAGCCGAGTCAGCAGAAAATTGCTTTGAGCGCCTTCCTTTCTAGTATGACCTTCAGATTACGCCGCTCCGCATCATTAATGGTCGCGATCTTTGTGGTTTCCGCGGCAACCTATTCTCAGAGTGCGTCAAGTTCAAATTACGAAGAAAGCCCACTCAAAGTGATCCTCTCGCGAGTAGCCGATAAAGTGCAGAAGTACCACGAAGCACTTTTTAGCATTCAGTTCGACGAGAGCGTACGACAGCAGGAGACGGACGCGGGCGGCAAGGTGAAGAATAAGGGGAAGGAGTTCGTTTACGAATCGATAGTCGTAAGCCCATCACCATACCCGGACGAACGGCGAGCGGATCCCTTCATCACGCGAACGCTAAAAATTGTCGACGGAAAGCCAACCGAACAAAGAATGTTGAAAGAGGGCAACGAGTGCGTAAAAACGAACCCTCGATCGGTATATGCCGACCCTCTATCTTTCCTACTCTCAGCCCGGCAAAAGGAGCTGCTGTTCGCCTATGACGGCGAAACCAGCCTCGACGGAAGAAGGGCAATGGTCGTCTCGTTTGAGCAGCCACCCTTTCCCGAGCCGGTTAAACTCGTCCAGTCAGGCAATTGTTTCTACCTGTCGAGAAGTCCTCGGCACAAGGGAATGGCTTGGATCGACGCGGAATCGTACGACGTGCTGCAGGTGCGCTGGGAACTCGCCGAGACATTTACGGGAAAGACGCCCGCAGGGATGTCAAAAATGGGTTTCCTACCTATTTTTAGGCCTTCGAAGGACCTTGCCTATGAAAAGGATGAAAGGGTGGTCAGATTTCGCCTGGTGAAGTTCAGTGAACCAGAGCAGTCGCTGCTGCTACCCTATTCTGCTGAAACCGCCTGGACCATGCGCGGAGGTGGAGTAGCTGGATACAAGACATCGACCTTATATACCGGCTATCGACGATTTCGGACCGACGTCAAGATCACCGACGACAATTAGTCTCAGCTTATAGAATATTCCGACCCTAAATTATGTGGGCATCGCAGCATCGGCTTAAATGTGAAGAGGCTTATGAACGAGAAATGGCTGATCAAATGAAAAAGATCTGCCCGAAAAAAAGTCAATCAAATGGAGGATTGAGTATGTACCAAAGGAATGATGTTGAGAGAAAATCGATTGGCCGATTGTTACTCGATTGGTGCACAGATTTACCGACAATGAGAATCCAGACGTTGGTGCAGAAGGTGTTCCACTCGGAAGTTTGACAAGCTTATTTGGCTATGACCACCTTCGTTCATCTGAAATGCGACTTTCAAACTTCGATATGGATCAATGATCAATAATGAAAGACGCACAGCCGCCAAAGTTTGGCAGCGTGCGAACGTCTCTGTCACAAAATAAACGGCAGCGGTGTTTTTAGTAAAGCAATCATGATTTAGGAGGGAACAGATGGAGCGGAACCGAATTGTCTGTCGAAATAGTAAGGCACTGACACGATGCCTTGCCATCGTCTGTCTCTTTACGGCTTGCTCTATTGCTTATGGTCAGCGGGCCAAGCCGACGCGCACGCAAAAACCGACGATCCTAATTCTAGGGACGTATCACATGAATAACCCTGGACGCGACGTGCTTAACGTCAACTGGGACGATATGTTGTCTACAAAGCGTCAACGGGAGATCATAAAATTCGTAAGCCTCCTAAAACGTTTTCAGCCCACAAAGATTGCGATCGAGGTGCCTGCGGGAACCGCAAGTTTAGACGAAAAGTACAATAAGTACCTGCGGGGCGAATATCAGCTCACGCGAAACGAGACGGACCAACTAGGCTTGCGGCTGGCTAAGTTAATGCGTTTACCTACGGTCTACGGTGTCGACGACGACAGCAATTCCGTTGGTATCGGCCAGGTGTTCGACTTTGCGAAGGCTCACGATCAGCAGGCACTGGTTGATAAAGCGTTTGAAATACCAAAACTCCAAAACGTAGAAATGACCAAGATGATGCAAACGGCAACAGTCACTGAGATCTTCAAATTCATAAACGATCCGCAAAGGACCGACAAAGGTCTTCAGGCGTATATGGGGATGTTGCATGTAGGGAAAGATAAGGAATATCCCGGCGTTTTCGCCGCCACCGAATGGTACTCGCGAAATCTGACGATCTTTACAAATATTATGCGGATAACCGAGTCAAAGAACGATCGCATCCTCGTCATTTTCGGCGTAGGCCACACCAAAATATTACAGCAGCTTATTAAGGATTCAGGGGAATACAATTTGGAAAGAGCGGGAAAGTATTTTTAGCAACGCGAATTAGGTTCGCAAGAATAAGGCTACGCTGAAAATGTTTTCCGTTGCTTTTACCCGGAACGCTGCTCCCACACTCACTGAACGCAGGACTAGGCGACTGTATTTTAACCGACCTCTTTCGGGCCGCGTAGCGATCTCGCGAGACAGCTTGAATGTGGTCATTAATCGTCCTCTTCTATCTGAGGAGCGCCGGTTTTTTGTGGTCTGCACCGCACCAAGCTCCGTCTCCGCCACAACCGCCAATGCACTCATCGTCACAATAGCAAGATCGGGATTCGAAGGCTGATAATTCGCGCCCCAAGCCGTCGCAAATTCCCTCGCTTTCCTTAAATTGTTTACGTTAATTACGTGTCCAGTTTCAGCGATCGAATTCTCCTTATTTAAATATCCGAGTTTAAATATCCGAGTTTAATAGTATTGCTATTGCACAAAGGGAAACTATGGTTCCTACCGGCAGATACCAAAGTGACGCGATTGAAATTATTATCCCAAGGGTGCGGAACCACGTTTTATCAGTCCATATTCCAAACAGGAATATTAGCCAGACAAGCCCAAAGACAAGAAACATGGGCCCCAGTCTAAAAACGTCAATATTTAGCTTTTGAAAAAGGTATGACCACGGCCCGGGTTTCTCGCCGCCCATATATCGGCCGTTTACGATCACAAATATCCCATCGGCGAGCATATATCCGCCCATCACAAGTCCCAAAAAATATAATAGAATTCTCATAAAACCAGTCAGTATTGTTTGAACTATGAGCGAGTCTATTCGTCAATTTCCACTTTGAAATTTGGATTCTCGATGATGCCAAAGATATTTCCAAACGGGTCTGTCACCGTCGCCACTCTAATGCCGCCGCCCACCTCGCGAACATCACTATGCTTTTTCGCACCAAGCTCGATCAACCGTTTGTATGACGCGGCTGCATCTTTTACACCCCAATATGCGACCGCATTATTTCCTTTCGAGACGCCCGACATATCCGGGTCCAGTCCCAGCTCAAAGCCTCCAATGTTGAATCCAACATAAAACGGCTGGTCAAAATACGGTTTACTGCCGAGCATTTCCGAATACCACGCTTTGGCCTTCTTGAGGTCGTCCACGTGATAGATCACGGTTCTAAGTCCTTGAAACACTTTCATATCTTTTTTACTCCCCAAGCCGGTATTTGCCTGTTGATAAGAATTGATGGTCAATATGGAAACTACAAAAAGCGTCCCGATTAACACGCGAATCTTTCGATAGATCATGATTGCTCCTGCTTTACTAAGAAAACTTTTGGCCTTCAGAGTCATTTTCAATAAATAATCGCTTTCTCTCTTTCGTGTAAGTCCACCATGGCTTCGGTTCGTCGCCAGCCATAAAGCGTGTGATAGACAAAAAAACATCGATGATGCAGGGATCGTGCCGAGCGCCCGTCCTTTTGCAGAGTAGGTTATACATTTCCAACGGACACATACCAATGAGCTGCATCGGATCGCTAATCCCTATAACACGCAGATCCAGGGCACAGGCCTTGCCAATATTTGGCAAATCGGTCAAGACAATGATCTTGTTTCTGTCTACTTTCCTTGGATTCATAAGGCCGAAAATCCAGCGTCAGGCGGCGACCGCAGCGAACCGTTCATTTGGTCTTTTTCAATTTACGGGAAAAAAACTCGACTATGAACTGGAAAAAAACCGGAGCCCTGATACTATGGTCTTGATCAGGAAGCATTTTCAGCTCAACATCTTTGTTTAGTTTTTTCAGTTGCTCACTAAATAAATACGCCTGATCGGGCGGCGCATTTAGATCCTTTTCACCGTGGATCACCAAAACCGCTGAAGTGATTTTCTTGACATGCAAAATGCTAGACCGTTCCTTAAATGCCTGGTTGCTCGACCCCATTTCGGTTTTGATATTCCCTTTGATTCCATCTAACGTGCTCCCATCATAGGCCTTTTTCAGATCGTAGATCCCTCCTCCAAGGACCGCGGCCTTTATGCCCTTGATCCGTTCGATCATAAGAGAGGCCGCGATTGCTCCGCGTGAATAGCCCAATATGCCTAATTCTTTCCGGTCTACAAAACTCTCCTGCCTAAATTTCTCGAGCCCGCTTTTATAAGCGTTGATCGTATTTTTACCCAGAAAATCAGCTTTGAGCTCCGTCCCGCCAAAACCAGGAGTGCCTACCGTCATCGAGGCAAAACCCACTTTCGCCAAGACAATCCCAAACGAACGATACGTTTCGGCAGTCCCTTCGTAACCCGGGATCAGCATTAATCCCGGAAATCTTCCCGCAGAGTTTGGACGAAAAACCAAAGCCTTTACGACCGCTTTTTTGTATACGTAATCAAATTTACACATCTTAACTCTTCCATCTTCTACTAGCGTGCATCCTTGTGTTTCTATGTCGCCTAGGATCTTGTATCGATCGAGTTGAGCATGGACAAAAATTCCCGGTATCAGGAACATAACCATGGACAGCAATATTCGAAAGGCTCTCAACGGGTGACAAGTCTGGGCATGAAGAGATGAGTTGAGGGATTGCATAAACACCAATAGCACCTGATTCATGAACTCTGCCTCTATGAGCGGACAACACGAGGCGAACCACCATCCACCTCGCCAAGAATCAGTCCGCCATTCTCGATTCCGGCTCCAAAACTTTCATTCGAAGAGATATAACCATTGTGGCTATAGTCACCATGATTGTATGCTTTTAAGCATGGCATTTCAAATGATGAGAGGCGCGTGAACGAGAAATCTCGGAGCAATGAAAAAGATCTGCCCGAAACGAAAAGTCCGCTCAATGGAGAATGAGACGTGAACAAAGGAATTACATCAACGGTCATTGTCGTCTGGACAATGTTATCCGTACAGCAATCTCTCGCGAATCGCACAGACGGTACGCTGGCTTCGCGAACATTATGCCCAAAACATCGATGTCGAAATGATCGCAAAAGACGCCGGCATAGCGGTAACCACGTTCCACCGCCAATTCAAACGAGTCACGGGTCTCAGCCCGATCCAGTTTCAAAAACAGTTGCGGCTCCTGAAAGCAAGACATCTGTTGGTCATTGATGGCCAAACAGTCGCCGGTGCCGCCTACGAGGTCGGATACCAAAGCTGGTCGCAGTTTACCCGCGAGTATTCCCGATTTTTCGGTGCGCCTCCTGCCAGGGACGCGGCATTGCTAAAACACCTTGAGTTTGAAGGTCGCCAGCGGAATTTCGGACATTGACTCTTGCCGGATCTGCGAACAGTGTTCTGATGGAGCTTTTTGCTGTGTAAACAGAGATTTCACAAACGATCTTGGTAGAGAATTAAGGTTCTAAGCTTGCGCGGTGAATATACATTGATGATCCGTTGTAAGTTAATCGCGTTTTTGGTCAATATAAATAGCGCTAAAAAAGAAATCTTCTAAAAGAGAAGCGCCTCTTGAGTTCATGATCAGGAGCTCGCCGAAAGCTGAGTGGTTTGTCACAATTTAAGGATAATAATTAGTAGTTCTCTAGGTGATCAAAACAACAAGTTTAATTAGGAGGAAAGATGAACAGATTAGGCTACGGTTTTTCGATCGTTCTTATATTCTCGGCGGTAGGCAGCTCCGGCTGTGCCGCGCCAATCACTTTCAACGGGAAGAACTGCTATCTCGGTGTTATGCACGCCCATACCGTTTTGTCGCCCGACTTCCAACCACAACCGTCGAACACGAGCGCTTTCAGACAACTTCTTCTTACAAACAGCGATCAGCGTTTTACAATTTCAAATGGTCCATTTGCCGCCTACAAACGAGCAGCCGATCTTGGGAAATTAGATTTCCTTGCGGTTACCGATCACGTCCACGGGCCTGAGGGTGCACAGCAATTTTGCACGCATGAAATGCCGGACGGGGGCTACCAGCTCATCCTTGATTCGGCAGCTAAAATAAATGCTGACAGCCAATATCAAGGCAAGTTTCTCGCAATTCCGGGCATGGAATGGAGCGTGATCAGCAGCGGGAATCATGCAAATATATTCTTTGCTAACAATCCAGTTCCGCAAGAGATACAAAATGGGAAGTTCAAATCCCTTTTCAACGACTATCTGAACCACCCCAACTTCGAGAAGAACAATCCGTTGCTGCTGGTTCAATTGAATCACCCGAATCAAGTGTCAAGCGTGACTGCGTACGGTCGGGAAGCTTTTTCAGGCGCGAATGCAACTCGTGATTTTGTGAATTTCTTCAAGGACACCTACATGGGCATCGAGCACATCAACGGCTCCTCGAATGGCGGCAATAGCAATACCGAGGAACTGAATGC
>JBOGOW010000114.1:0-9490 GCA_050748285.1 Pyrinomonadaceae bacterium | reverse complement strand
GCGATCGGTAACCGACGATACAAAAGCCTACGATGAACCCGCTGGCAAGCAGCGATTATTTTGTAAACAAAAAAGGAGCAAACGAAACATTATGGCAAGTGAAGATTTTTACTTAAAGATTAAAGATATCGTCGGCGAATCAGAAGCCGTGGGATTTGTAGGAGATATGCAGATCCAGTCTTGGTCATTTGGTGCAAACAATGCGGGTTCGTCTAAACTCGGAACCGGCATGGGCACAGGCAAGGTATCGCTGCAGGACTTTCACTTTACTATCGAGAATGGTAAAGCAAGTGTCCAGCTATTTCTTGCGACCTGCAAGGGAAACCATATTCCGGAAGCAATACTTTCCTGCAGGAAAACCGGCGGTGCCGGCGAGCCGTACACGTATTATAAAGTTACGTTTAACGACCTCGTTATATCTTCGTTTCAAACAGGCGGACATGCCGGCGGCGGATTGCCGATCGAGCAGTGTTCGTTCAACTTTACGAAGATCACGCACGAGTATTTCCAACAGAAGAAGGATGGTACCGTATCTTTGACGAACACGGTGAGCTACGACATCAAGAAAGTTACGGGAACCGGCGCCTAGTGCATCATTTGAACAGAATGTTCCGAGTTGGAACAATATCGGAAACACGCTGTTTATTAACAAAATGATATCGTTTCTGCCAATCGGCGGGGCGGTATCATTTTGATTTCTATTTATGTCCAGGTTCGATAATCACGTCCGCGTTTCAACCTCGGTTCTTGACCGTCTGATCGACCTCGATCCGCGCGAAAGCCAGGAAGCTCCGAAGTCGCAATCCGCTTCGCTTACCGAGCTTAAGCAAGCTGTGCGACGCGATTTGGAATGGCTTCTAAACACCCGCTGCTTTGCGGAAAATGTCGATGGCGGCCTCGAAGAAACATTAAAATCGGTAGCTTTTTATGGCCTTCCGGATTTTACTGCGACGAGCGTAACAAACCAGTACGATCAGGACCGAATGAGGCAAGCGATCGAAACCGCGCTAAAAAATTTCGAGCCGCGTTTTTCGGGCGTAAAGGTAATTTTAGAACCGATAAGCAATGTTGACCGGACGTTGAAATTCCGAATTGAAGCCACGCTAGAGATCGACCCTTACCCCGAACCGGTAGTATTCGATACCGTGCTCCAGCTCGGCACGGGCAATTTCGCGATTCAGGGCGGCTCATGACTTTCGATAATAAATGTCTTTGATTCTTGCATTCGTGGCAAAAAAATAGCCACGAATGCACGAATAAGAACTTAACCCTCAGATTTGTTGGAGCAAAACAAACGGTTTTTAAAAGAACTCTAAGAAAATCTTCCGGGTCATAAATTACCTTAGCCGTCAACCGATATGCGCGACGAATTATTAGGATATTACGAACGCGAGCTTGTTTTCCTGCGCCGCATGGGTGCGGATTTCGCACGCAAATATCCCAAGATCGCCGCACGTCTTCAAATCGACGAGGAAAAGATCGAGGATCCGCATGTCGAACGCATGGTCGAGGCCTTTGCGTTTTTGACCGGTCGTATCGGGCTCAAGCTTGATGACGAACTTCCCGAAATAACCGAATCTTTCCTGAACACGCTTTATCCGCATTATCTTGCTCCGATCCCGTCGATGGCGATCGCTCAATTCAGCTTTGGTTCGCCGAGCGACAAAATAACCTCTATCCAGCGGCTTGCCCGCGGCTCGAAATTAAATTCGCGTCCGATTGACGGTTCGCCCTGCCAATTCAGAACCACCTACGATACAAGCCTTGTACCCTTGGAAATGCTTTCCGCGGCGCTTGAATCTCCGGCTCCGAAGGATGGACGCGGCAAATTTTCAGAATGCCATATCCGTATGAGCTTTCGCTGTTTTGGCGACGGTGAAATGCATGAATTTGCCGATGGCGAAACCGGTGAGCCGCTCAAGAAACTGCGGTTTTACATAGATGGCGACCCGCAGCTTATTTATCCGCTCTACGAGATGGTCTTTAATAATGCGACGCGGGTTGAGATCAAGCCGAAAGAAGCACCGATTGGCGATATTGCGCTGAAAACCATCACAAACATCCGTCTTAAATTGCCCGATCCTGTTTCGATCCCGGCCCAGGATGCGATCCTGCCCGTCGGATTCGATCTTGACGAATCCATTTTGCCTTATAATAAGCGATCGTTTTCGGGTTATCGGCTGCTTTCCGAGTATTTTGCGTTTCCATATAAGTTCTTATTTTTCGATATCGCGGGGCTCGATATTGCGAGTGCGCGAAAGTTTGGAAGCCATTTCGATATTCTTATTCATATGCGCGACGTAACGCCGCCGATCGCACCGGTTACTGGCGACACATTTCGCATGGGCTGTTCGCCGATAGTCAATCTGTTTTCGCGGATGGCCGACCCGATCTATCTTTCGCAGCAAAAATATGAATATCAGGTGATCCCGGATGTTCATCGGCAGACCACGACCGAGATATATTCGATCGACGAGGTGCTCACCAGCGACCCGCAGGAAGGCACGACGCGACTTTTTGCACCGTTTTATTCGATGCGTCACGCCTATGGCGAGGAGACCGAAAAATCGTTTTGGTATGCCGCCCGCCGTGCGTCGCAGCGTTCGGATGACGAAGGGACCGAGATGTTCATGTCGTTGGTCGATATGGGGTTTAACCCGCGTGTTCCGGCGGTCGAGGTGCTGAATGTCAAGACGACGTGCACGAACCGCGATCTTCCCGGACGTCTTCCGTTTGGCGGCAAGGAAAGCGATTTCGAGATGGAAGGCACGGCCTTGCTTTCGGGCGTGAAATGCCTTACAAAGCCGACCGATACTATCCGTCCGCCGCTGCGTCGATTCGCGCAGTGGAGACTTGTTTCTCATCTCAACCTCAATTATCTTTCGCTTGTAAGTTCGGATGCCGGAGTTCCGGATGCCTTGCAGGAGATCTTGCAGCTTTACAATTTCACCGATTCATCGGTCATTAGAAAACAAATACTCGGAATCAAATCGGTCGAGGCGAAAAAGGCGGTGCGGCAGGTCGGCGGAAGGGTCGGAACAGGCTTTGTTCGCGGACTTCAAACGACGATCACCTTTGACGAAGAGGAATTCGTCGGCAGCGGAATGTTCCTGTTCGCATGCGTATTGGATCGATTCCTTGCGCTTTATTCGTCGATAAATTCTTTTAATCAGCTCGAAGTTCGTTCGGTACAGCAAGAGGATCCGATCCGTCTTTTTACCCCTCGAGCCGGCGAACAGGAATTGCTTTGATCGTGCGCGAATAAAAAAAGTTAGAGTATTGCGGCAGTAGTAAATGGGAAAACAACCCTTAAATATTGAATTAAACGATGAGCCTTACAGGTTCGATTTTTTTCAGGCTGTTCGTCTGCTCGAAAAGATCTATCCGGATCGCGAGCCGGTGGGCGATAAAGCATTGCCGGATAAAGAGATCGCCCGCTTTCGCTCACGGATAGCAATGGATTTTCCCGCAAGCGAGATTCAGGAGATATTCGATACTGAAGACGAAAGAACCGGTGCCGCGCAAACCGAAGTTCACGTCAATTTTATGGGAATGGCCGGCGTAAGCGGCGTGCTGCCGGTACATTACACCGAGCTAGTCCTCGACCGCGTCCGCCATCGCGACTCAACACTTTGGTCGTTTCTGGATATTTTTACGCATCGGGCGGTTTCGATGTTTTATCGGGCATGGGCGAAATATCGCTTTCCGGTCGGATATGAACGCGGGAACGATCCGTTCACCGGATTTCTTTATGATTTTGCCGGACTTGGAACGGACGGTCTTCGCGGCCGCTCCGAGATCGATGACGAATCGTTATTGCCCTATGTCGGTTTGATAGTTCAGCGACCACATTCGGCGAATGCACTAGAGAATATCGTATCGGACTATTTCGGAATCCAGGTTGAGTTGAAACAGTTTTTTGGGCAATGGCTGCAACTGACCAAGAGCGACCTTACTCGAATCGGTGTAAAAAACAGCGTTTTGGGCCGAAGCGCGATCGTCGGCCAAAAGGTTTGGGATCAGCAGTCAAAATTTCGATTGCTCATCGGACCGCTTACTTTTAATCAGTTTCTGCATTTTTTGCCGAATGGTTCCGGATATCGTGCGTTGAATTACATAGTGCGGTTTTTTGTAGGTTTGGAATTCGATTTTGATTTTCGGCTAAGATTACTCGGGCGGCATGTGCCGGGCTGTGTTTTGACGACGAGAGCCGCCCGCCGCCCGATGCTCGGTTGGACCACTTTTCTGAAAACTTTACCGGTCAAAGGGGTCGATGAACAATTGGTGTTATCGTCGTCGAATTAGGTTTATCCGCCGGTGCGAAACATTTTTGCATTCGGCTCTCGAAAAATTTACCGATAAGCAATAGAATTGTCCTATCGGAATTTTTGAACTTTTGAACGCAAAGCTGGACTTTCCGTCGCGCGAACACCGCGCGGCCGCATGTTTTACCCGAAAGAGAAGGTCAGCCATGATGGACTTTTAAGACCACACAGCATTTAGATGCTTATTTTTGGAGGCTTACGATGAATGTAAATCTGAAATCCCTTGTTGGAAGATTAAATGACGTTACCCGAAACGCGCTCGAAGGCGCGGCCGGTCTGTGTCTTTCGCGAACAAACTACGACGTCGAGGTTGAGCATATTCTTGCGAAACTGCTTGAACATGACGACACCGACCTCCACAAGATCGCTAAACATTACGAGGTCAATATCGATCGTTTGAATAAAGATGTAAGCGTCGCGCTCGATCGGCTTAAGAGCGGGAATTCGCGCACGCCCGGACTAAGCGACCGTATTCCGAAATGGTTCCAGGACTCATGGCTTTTGGCTTCGGTCGATTTTGGCGCTGCGCGCGTCCGTTCTGGTCATTTGATCCTTGCGCTTCTCGTTAACGAAAGTTTTGCGCGGATCGCCCGCGAGGTATCGAAAGAATTCGCCCACATTTCGCCGGAAGACCTTCAGACGAAATTGCCGGAAATCACGGCGGATTCGGCTGAGGCTCGTGATGCGACGGCGCTCGGCGAAACCGGCGGCGTGTCCGATGGTTCGCCGGTCGCTTCGGGCATTCCCGGAAAAACCAAATCGCTTGACCAATTTACCGAAGATCTTACCGCCAAGGCCGCCGCGGGCAAGATCGACCCCGTGCTCGGACGCGATTTTGAGATCAGGCAGATCGTCGATATTTTGACGCGTCGCAGACAGAATAACCCAATCCTTACGGGCGAAGCGGGTGTCGGCAAGACGGCGGTCGTCGAGGGATTTGCTTTGCGCATCGCGGAAGGCGATGTTCCCGACCCGTTGAAAAATGTGTCGGTTCGCTCGCTTGATCTCGGGCTTCTTCAAGCCGGGGCAGGCATTAAAGGCGAGTTTGAAAGCCGGCTTAAGGGCGTGATCGACGAGGTAAAATCGTCGCCGCAGCCGATAATTATGTTCATCGACGAAGCACATACGATGATCGGCGCCGGCGGTGCGGCAGGCCAGAATGACGCCGCGAATCTGCTCAAACCCGCATTGGCACGCGGCGAACTTCGCACGATCGCGGCAACGACCTGGGCGGAATATAAAAAATATTTCGAGAAAGACGCGGCGCTGGCCCGGCGATTTCAGGTTGTAAAAATCGAGGAGCCGGATGAACCAAAGGCGATTTCAATGATGCGCGGTATCGCCGACAAGATGGAAGACCATCACAACGTCCGAATTCTTGACGAGGCCATTGTGGAATGCGTAAAGCTCTCGCATCGCTACATCACTGGTCGCCAGTTGCCGGACAAATCCGTTTCGGTGCTTGATACCGCTTGTGCAAAGGTCGCGATCGGACAAGGCGCGACGCCGGCTTCGGTCGAGGACGCAACAAGGAGAATTCAGAACCTGACGTCCGAGATCGATTCGCTCGAACGTGAACTCGCCACTGGTGCCGAACATGATGAGCGTCTCGCCGAATTAAAAGCGAAACGCACAGAAAACGAGGCCGAACTCGAAAAGCTAAACGAGCAATGGACTAAGGAAAAAGATCTTGTCGATCAGATAAGAAACATTCGAACAAAACTCGAAATGTCGCGGCACGAAGGCAAACTTGCCGATCTTGTCGCTTCGGGTGAAACGGCAGCGCCTGCCGAGACCGCTGCTGCCGCAACAGCCGAGGCCGACGTCGGTCCAGGTGACGACGGAGGAGCGGCGGTAGCGACGGCACCTGAAACCGCAACGCCGATCGACACCGAATTTCTAAAGAGCGAGCTTAAACGCCTGAATGCTGAACTGAAGGAAGTTCAGGGCGAAGACCCGCTTATGCAGCCTGTGGTTACTGGCCAATCGGTCGCCGAAGTCATCTCCGGCTGGACCGGCATTCCTATCGGAAAAATGGTAGCCGATGAGATAAATGCAGTGCTGAATCTTTCGACCACGCTGCGTGAACGAGTGCTTGGACAAGATCATGCACTGGAAGCGATTTCGCAGCGTATCCGCACATCTCGTGCGGGTTTGACCGATCCAAAGCGGCCGATCGGCGTTTTTATGCTTGTCGGAACATCAGGTGTCGGTAAAACCGAGACAGCTCTCGCACTTGCCGAATCGCTTTATGGAGGCGAACGAAATCTTATCTCGATCAATATGAGCGAGTATCAGGAGGCACATACGGTTTCGAGTTTGAAAGGCTCGCCACCGGGATATGTCGGCTACGGCGAAGGCGGCGTGCTCACCGAAGCGGTTCGGAAAAAGCCGTATTCGGTCGTGCTGCTTGACGAGGTAGAAAAGGCTCATCCGGACGTGATGGAACTTTTCTTTCAGGTGTTTGATAAAGGCGTTCTGGAAGACGGCGAGGGCCGCGAGATCGACTTTAAGAATTGCATCATTCTGCTGACATCGAATGTCGGCACGGACACGATAATGAAGCTTTGTGCCGATCCGGAGACGATGCCCGAACCCGATGGGATCATCACGGCGATCAAGCAGGAACTAAATGCCGCGTTCAAGCCGGCGCTTCTCGGTCGTCTTGTAACTGTGCCGTTTTACCCGATCTCGGACGAAATAATGCGGCTTATAATCAAACTGCAGCTTGGTAAGATCAAAAATCGCATTTCGGACAATCACGGTGCGCAATTTTCATATGAAGATTCCGTCATAGATACGGTAGCCAAGCGCTGTACGGATGTAGATAGCGGCGCGCGGAATGTTTATAACATTCTGACCGGAACAATGCTGCCGGACATGAGCGGTGAGGTTTTATCGCGAATGGCCAGCGGCGAGGGAATTAAGAAAGTACATGTTTCGGTTGGCGACAGTGAGAATTTCGTTTACCAGATCACATAAAGCCTCTCAGGGCTTTACTTCTGGTCGAGGTTGATTCGATATGGCGCAAGACGAAGAAAAATATACACAGGACAAGCGGATCCTGAGCATTGCTACGCCGCTGGGAAAGGATTTCCTGCTCATCGATAAGATGACTGCAGCGGAAGCAATGTCCGGTTTGTTCAATTTCGAGATCGATGTGCGCCATCAGGAGGGCGGTCCGACCGGAGCCCCGACAGAGGTTACGCCGCAGCAGGTACTTGGAAAAAGCGTTACCGTAACAGTAACACAGCAAAATGGAACGGTGCGGCATTTTAACGGCATTGTAAACCGTTTTGTGCAAAACAATCGACAGCGTCGTTTCACGTTTTATTCAATGAATGTCGTGCCGCAGCATTGGCTGCTCACACAGGTTAAGCAAAGCAGAATATTTCAGCACAAGAGCATCCCGGATATTCTTCGTGAGGTATTGGCCGACCTTCCGTATAAGATCGAGCTCCAGGGTGATTTCAAACCTTGGAACTACGTTGTCCAATATCGTGAAACCGATTTCGATTTTATTTCACGGTTGATGGAAGAAACGGGTATCTTCTATTTCTTTGAACACAACGAAGATTCGCACAAGATGATCATTTCGAACCAGCCGGGTTCGCATCGTGATTGTCCGTCGAAAAGTTCTATAAAATTTTCCGGAGAACGCGTTGCTGACACGAATGACAACAGAGTTTATAGTTGGCTGCTCGATTTCAAGCTGCAAACAGGCAAGGTCTCATTTTTCGATCACAAATTCGAGATTCCGACAAACAAACTGGATGCTTCACAGCAAACGCAGCACACTGCCGGTGAAGCCCAAAAACTTGAAGTGTATGACTACCCCGGACGCTATTCACAAAGGTTCGATGGGATTGATGCGAGCGGCGGCGAACGCGGCGACGTGCAGAATATCTATGCCGACAAGACCCAAAAGGCAAAGATCGCAATGGATGTGCTCGATTCGCGTTTTTGTGTTTCCAAGGGCGAAAGCGATTGCGCGTCATTTACACCCGGACACAGATTCGACCTGGAGAATCACCCTATTCCCGCATACAGCATGAAATATGTTTTGACGTCGGTCCAGCACGAACTGCATCAAAGTCCGGGATACGATTCGGATGACTTGGCCGAGGCTCCTTACACCAACGATTTTGAATGCATTCCCGTAGGAAAAGGCGCGACGACCTTTCGACCGCTGCCGACCACGCCGAAACCGGTCGTGCAGGGTTCGCAGACCGCAATGGTGGTCGGGCCGGCGGGCGAAGAGATATTTACCGATAAATATGGCCGCGTAAAAGTGCAGTTTCATTGGGATCGGCACGGCAAGCAGGATTCGGCAAGTTCGTGCTGGGTGCGCGTTGCGCAAAGCGCGGCGGGCAAGAAATGGGGCGGCGTTTTCATCCCGCGAATCGGGATGGAAGTCGTAGTAGATTTTCTCGAGGGCGACCCCGATCAACCGTTGATCGTCGGCTGCGTTTATAATGCGGAAACGATGCCGCCATACGATCTACCCGCAGGCAAGACCGTTTCGGTGATCAAGTCGAATTCGAGTCCCGGCGGCGGCGGTTTTAACGAGATCAGGCTTGAGGACAGCAAGGGTAAAGAACAGATATTCATTCATGGCGAATATGACATGGACGTGCGTGTCAAGCACGACAAAAAAGAGATCATCGGCAATGAAAAGCATACGATCGTTGAAAGTAATCAATATTCAGAGGGAAAAGGTGACTCGCATTCGAAATTGACGGGAGATTCGAATTCGAAGATCGGCGGTTCGATGTCTTTGAATGTCACCAGCGACATCGACGTAAAGTCCGGCGGTAAGGTTGCAGTCGAAGCTGCTAACGAGATCCATCTGAAGGCCGGGATGAAAGTGATAATCGAAGCCGGCACACAGATCTCGCTAAAAGCCGGCGGAAGTTTTGTGGATATCGGGCCGGCCGGCGTAGCAATAAAAGGAACAATGGTGCTGCTAAATAGTGGCGGAGCGTCCGGTTCCGGCAGTGGAAGCAGTCCTGATTCGCCGACAGCTCCAAAGGAAGCGGATAAGGCAGATGGCGGCAAGTCCGGCGGGGCAAAACCAGATAAACCGCCGCCTCCGCCGCCGTCGAAATACGGCGGCGGAGCCGGTGGAATGCCAGGCGCGGCACAGGACGGCACGCCGATGGTCG
>JBOGOW010000113.1:0-9513 GCA_050748285.1 Pyrinomonadaceae bacterium | reverse complement strand
GACCTCCATCCACACGCAGTGCCGGTTATGGTGTTTGGAGCTATAGCTCAAATGGTCAATACTCTAGCGCCTTTCAATTCTTTATTTATAACGCTGACGGTACTTTGGCCGGAAGACAAATAAATCGAGCTCAAATTGCTTTGAGCCACGATGGAAACAGTTTGACAAATAGCGGAACAGCTCAAATTCTCGATATTAACGGCAATGTAACTATGAACCGTTGTTCGAGTGCAACAGGCACGCGATTTGAATAGACGGCAATCAGATGCGGGTTCGGCTAGATCAATTTTCGCGCCGAACCTGCATCACCAAAAAAGATTTTTTGAAAAATTCCTTCCGTGATAATTAATTCAGGCAGTCTTTCAAAATTTCGGCGAATCGAAAAACATCCGAAAACGAATTATAGAGCGGAGCCGGAGCGGCGCGGATGATGGACGGTTCACGCCAATCGACGGAAACACCTTTAGCCAGCAGCTTTTGATGCAGGGTTTTTCCATCCGTTTTGACGCTGATCGAAAGCTGGCAGCCGCGTTCCGGGGGATTTCGCGGGGTGATGATCGAGATTCTTTCGTCGTCTATTTCGTCGATCAGAAATTCCAAATAACCGGTCAATTTGCGCGATTTTTCGATCAAGGCCGGCATTCCGGCTTCTTCAAAAATATCGAGCGAGGCCCGCATCGCGGCCATTTGCAGCACGGACGGGTTAGAAACCTGCCAACCTTCGGCGCCGGGAATCGGCTGAAAATCCGGCCCCATCAAAAAGCGTGTTTCCTTATCATGTCCCCACCAGCCGGCAAGACGTGGAATGTCAAAATTATTTGCATGACGCTCGTGTATAAACACACCGCCACACGCTCCGGGACCGCCGTTTAGGTATTTGTAAGAACACCACGGTGCAAAATCGACGCCCCAATCGTGCATCTGCAAATCGATATTTCCGACCGCATGAGCCAGATCGAATCCGACAAACGCTCCAACCTTGTGACCCGCCTCGGTAATCGCCTGCATATCGAACGCCTGTCCAGTTAGATAATTGACGCCGCCGAGCATAATGAGCGCGATTGCTTCGCCCTCGCGTTCAATTGACTCGACAATATCTTCAGTCCGAAGTGTCGCTTCACCCTCGCGCGGCGCGAGCTCGATCAGGTTTGGAGTTCCACTGTTTGGAGTTCCAGCTTTAGCTGGCTCTTCGCCATCAGGAAGCCAACTAAAGTTGGAACTCCAAACCTCGATCTGCGATTTCACCGCATATTGATCCGACGGAAACGCACCTTTTTCGATGACGATCTTAAATCTTTCGGCGGTTGGCCGGTAAAAGGAAACCAGCAAAAGATGCAGATTCACCGTCAGCGTATTCATCACGACCGTCTCGATCGGCTTTGCACCGATAATGCGAGCCATCGGTTCCGTCAATAATTCGTGATAAGAAAGCCACGGATCTTTGGCCTGCATGTGCGCGTTTACGCCGAGCTTTTCCCAATCTTCAAGCTCCTGATCGATAAATCCGCGAACGGTTTTGGGCATCAACCCAAGCGAATTGCCGGTGAAATAGATCAATTCCTCGCCATTCGTCTGCTTCGGAAAAAAGAATTTTCCCCGATAGCTTTTTAACGGATTGTTTTCATCCAGCCTAGCGGCAAACGACGCAGAATCTTCAAAATTAAAAGGTTGCAGTTTCATAAAATCCATTATAAGGCAAACAATTTTAATGTGATTGTTTCTTTTTCTTCTTTTTCAACGACAAATGGTTTGTTCCCCATTTTGCCATAGATTCCAGAACGGATTTCAGTGATTTTCCGTATTCAGCAAGGGAATATTCCACCTTTGGCGGAACCTGCGGGTAAACTTTTCGGGTGACGATTTTGTCCTGTTCCAGTTCCCTAAGTTGTTGTGTCAACATTTTTTTTGTAATGTGAGGGATCAATCGCTGAAGCTCGCCAAAGCGCCGAGTTTCACCCTTTAAATAATACAAAATAATCGGTTTCCACTTGCCGCCGATAATATCCATCGTCGCTTTGACCGGACAATTTGTTTCGTCGATCTGCATAAGTTTCACCTCAAACGTATAGTTACAAAATAGTGCCTACTATCATTTGCAAATACTATAATCTAAAATCACTCATAAAGTAAATATTTGGGGGGTTGTTGGATGGTTTTGGAAGTTATTCGATATTTGATTACCGATGGTAAGGAAGAAAATTTCGAAACCGACTATGGCAAGGCGGCCGAATACCTGGACGCCTCGCCGCATTGTTTGAGTTACAGGCTGGCACGATCTGGCAAAGAAAAAAATCGTTATGTGATGCTGATCGAATGGGATTCTGCCGGAGGCCATTTGCAGGGTTTTCGCCAAAACCCGGATTTCGGTAAATTTTTCGCTTTGGTCAAGCCTTATTTCAACATGATCGAGGAAATGGAGCATTACGAGCATACAAGAGTTAAATCAAAAAACGTAGATGGAGGAGAACAATGAAATCTGTAAGAACGATCAAGGGAACGGCAGGCGTCGTCGTGCTTGTCATATCGCTATTATTGGGCGCTCACGCACAGAAAAGTTCCGATACGGTCTCTATCGAGAACGTCGTCGATCTGACACACACGCTGGACGAGAATTTTCCGTATATCCCGATTCCGGGCATTACGTTTCCGTTTAAGAAAACGCCGATAGCGACGATCGATAAATTGGGCGTGGCGGCCTATCGATGGGACTTTCACGAGCATATCGGAACGCAGATCGACGCTCCGTCTCATTTTTTTGCCGACGGTTTATCGCTTGAGCAGATGCCGGTTCGTGACTTGATCGCGCCGCTTGCCGTGATCGACATCAGCTCCCGTGCCCGAACAAACGCCGACACGGCGTTGACGATTGACGATATTAAAAATTGGGAGAAGAAGTATGGGCGATTGCCGAAAGGCGCGGCCGTTTTTATGTATTCGGGCTGGGACGCGAAAGTCGGCGACGCAAAGGCGTTTATAAATATGGACGGCTCAAACACAATGCACTTTCCCGGTTTCTCGCCCGAAGCCGCCGAGTTTTTGGTGAAAGAACGCGATGTCGTCGGCATCGGCGTTGACGTGATGTCGCTCGATCCCGGCAATGACAAGGAATACAAGGCGCACAAGGCTTGGCTAAAGGCCGGCAAGTGGGGCGTCGAATGCGTGGCAAATCTAAAGAATGTTCCGCCCGTCGGAGCTACGGTTTTCGTCGGCGCAACCAAGGTCGGCGGGGCGACCGGCGGCCCGGTGCGCCTTATCGCCGTTTTTGCATCGGATAAAAAGATGAATGCCGGAAATTCTTCCGAACTTGCGACACGGATGGTCGGAAGATGGAAAAGCGCGGCGGCCGAGAAGGTCGGAAATCTTGGATACAGGACTCGCGAATTTAACTTCAGGAAAGACCGATGGTGGATCGAGGTCGTATTTTATAGCGATGAAAAATTGACCGACGCGCTTTTTTCATTCGTCGGCGAAGGGCCGTATGAACTCGGTGCGGAATCGAAAACCGCTGCGGGCGCGACCGAGGCCGTTTTTCATTTCGACAAAAAGATATTAAAGGTGCTGGCGGACGAATCAAAAGTCAGCGGTTTTGGCTTTAGCGGCTGTGATCTGAATAAAGGCGTTGCAAAGGACGTTTCGACAATCGGCTGCGGCAATTTCACCTCGGTCGCCGTTTGCGGTCAGGAATACGATCTGGTAAAACTTGACGGAAATACGTTATATCTGGGATCTCGCCCTGCGGACGGAAATATGTGTACGGCGGATAAACGCCCCAAGGCTCTCGGTCAGCCGCTTGCTAAACAAAAATAAATGAAGAATGTTCCGACACTTTTTGAATGGGCAGGCGATTTAGAGACTTTCGAAAACTTGTTTGAAAAGTTTTATGCAAAGATTTTGCGTGACGATTTGCTCGGCGAAGTATTTAAAGACATGTCGCCGGAACACATCCGGCGCGTTTCACATTTTGTCGCGGAAGTTTTCGGCGGCCCGACATTATACACGGGTCAGGACGGCGGCAGTCACGCACGGATGATCGGCAAACATATCGGCAAAATGCTGACCGAAGAAAAACGCCGCCGCTGGATGAATCTACTGCTCGAAACCGCTGACGAAACAGGTTTGAAAAGCGACCCCGAATTTCGCTCCGCTTTTATCGGCTATCTCGAATGGGGAACAAGGCTCGCTGTGATCAATTCCAACCTGACCGAAAATCCCGTTGACGAATCGGAACCGATGCCGAAATGGGGCTGGGGCGAAACCGGCGGACCTTTTGTATAGGAATAAAAGATTGTATAAACGTCCGAGGGCTCCAGAATCATTACTTGCAAAAAAATAACTAAGCCTAGCAATGAGTTCGATCAAGTTTTAAAACAGTTACAAATAGAAAGCATCAAAATCATTCAAACCGGTTTTTATCGAGATTCAACCAATTGAGCGCGGCTCCGCTGAACAGCATTTCGATTATCGATTCGTCGTAAGGCATTGAGTCGATGAGTTTTCCGGGTTCGGGTTCGCCGAGCGGGAATGGGTAATCGGTGCCGAGCATCACCTGATCGGCACCGACAAGCGAAATCAGATAATCGAGTTTTGCCGCTTCATGAACCAGCGAATCGAAATACATTTTGCTCAAATATTTTCGCGGGCTGTGCGGGTTATCGACGGCGCACAGGTCGGGTCGGACATTAAAGCCGTGATCGATGCGGCCAATCGTCGCGGGAAACGAACCGCCGCCGTGCGCAAAGCAAATACGAAGATTCGGACATTTTTCTAGTGTTCCCGAGAATATCAGCGAACAGATCGCACGCGAAACTTCCGCCGGCATTCCAACTAGCCACGGCAGCCAATATTTCTGCATATCTTTTTCGCCCATCATGTCCCACGGATGGACGAAGATCGCCATTCCAAGTTCTTCGCACGCTTTGAAGAAATCAAAAAACTGCGGTTCGCCGAGGTTAAGCTGATTTACATTCGTGCCGATCTCGACGCCGACCAGCCTGATTTGTTTGCAGCGTTCGAGTTCCTTTATAGAGAGTTTAGTGTCCTGCATCGGAACCGTCCCGATGCCGATAAACCGATTCGGAAATTCTTCAACGGTTTCCGCAATGCCGTCATTTAAAAATTTCGCGATCTCGGCTCCATCGGCTGGCTTTGTCCAATAGCTGAACATCACCGGCACGGTCGAGAGCACCTGCAAATCGATGCCGTGCGAATCCATTTCGGTGATACGCTTTTCAGCCGCCCAGCAATTTTCGTGTATCTCGCGAAAAAAATGCCCGTCGTCCTTGAGCATTTTCGCGCAGCCCGGCCCGCTATGCTCAAGCTGGATAAATCCGCCATAGCCGAAAATCCCTTTCCAATTCGGGATCTTCTTTGGAAGAATGTGCGTGTGAACGTCGATCTTCAGCATCCGTTCGGAGTTCAGTCTTTAGGCGGCATTATCGCGGGAATGTTCAGTTTCCGTTGTTTTATTCAAGGAATTGTTCGTGTCTTTCGCAAGCTTTTCGTTGTGGCTTTTCCGGGCCTTCATCAACGCGATCGATAGTTCGCGAAGATCGCTCGACTGACGAAGTCGTCGCGTTACCGATTTCGATGACATGTCAACTTTCTTCATTTTCCAATCTGTGAATATCTGCGAGGTCTTGCGGTCTGCCGGCTTGCTTTTTCATTTTGATCAGTCCTTCGCGGGAGACGACGTAGAGATTTTGCCCCTCGAATTCGATCATCTCGCGTCCGCGCCACACGTCTTCAACATGCGGCGTAACAAGAAGCAGGTCAAGAGAAATGACGTCGTCACCGACAACGTTAGAAACACGCCTGATCTCCACCGTTCGCTCCTTAAATGATATATCAAGTCCGCGAATGTCGTAACCGACCTCGGCGGCGGCCGCATACGCGTCTTCCAAAGATTCTTCCAAGATCAGGAAATCAATGTCCTGTGTAGCGCGAACCAGACCGTGTGCTGCAACCGCAAGTCCGCCGCACAAAGCAAAGTCAATATTTCGATTATTGAACGTTTTTACAAGGTTGCGCAACTCCTCGATCAGTACTGACATCAATGGTTAGATTAACACAACCGATGGATTCACGACGGCCTCTCTATTATCGCTCATCCGCGATTGTTTCTATACTTGAACTTCTTTTTAACTTCGTAAATATCTTGTTAGCCGAACCGCAGGCAAAAGGATGATCGCATCAATTCGTGGTATCAAGGTAAGTTTGCGACGATCTCCTTCGTACTTACGAAGCGATTTCCCTTCAACCCCAACACCGCCATGATTCGATGACGGCATCGAGATACTATCGCTCGATGCCGCGTTTCTTTTGGTCTTCTAAGTCAGGCTATGGCTCCAATTCCTCGTCATCGATCGGGGGTCGCCGACCGCCGCCGGGGGCCCCGAGCGTTGGCGGTTGAATGTATGGAATCTTCGCTTCGAGCATCATCGCATTGAGAGCGGCGAGATCTTCGGATACAAGCTTTCGAACCTCTTCGGCCGCTGTCGGGATGCGTTTCATGAGAAATTCGATCTGCGCCAATTCATATTCGGTCGGCGCCGCCGAGGTTCCCTCGATCCCAAACAGAAGCTGGGTCGCCCGTTGATTCAACGGCGTCGGCAGATCGACAAGCGGCGGGCCGGCCTGGCTGATACTGCTTGCCAAAGAAGGCGGCGTGCCCCAGTTTACATAAACGCCGTCGATCTTTTTGAGCAGATCGTCGGCCGCTTTCTTTATGTTTTCCGGTATCTGCGGCGCACCCGGCCTCTTCCATGCTTCGATAGTGTTATTTACGTTTGTCCGCAGGGTTACGATAGTAAATTGTGCGATCGCCGCTTGTGTAACGGTCGGCTGAAATCTGGTCAACGCCGCCTTCTTTTTCGCGCGGTCTTCTGCCGAAAATTCGATTCGCGGATCGTCGATGACTTTAACCACCTTCGACATCTCGGTATCGCCCCGCTTTATTTTTACGGTGTAATCGCCGGGATCGACGCGAAAGCCGAGATTGGCAAGCCCGCCAAAACCGCCGCCGCCGCCCGGCCCGCCACCGCCGACCCCAGGCGGAAGCTGCGGGCCTGCGGGACGCGAACGCATATCCCAAACGAATTGGTTCAGCCCTTTGTTTGCGATACATTGTTGGTTGCCGCCACCGCCACCGCCAAATCCACCACCGGGACCACCGCCTTGGACGGGAGTCGGCGAAGGCTGAGGGCGAGTGCAGTTTACGGTTCTGATCGCTTGGCCCTGCGCGTCCTGAAACGTCAACGAAACCGTTTCACGCGCCGCCAAATCGTCTTTCAAATAAAAATTGATCAGCGCGCCGTTTGGCGGATTCTGGCCGTAAAACGCTTTGTCGGATGTAAGCGGTTTATTGTTCCAGGTTCGCCACATTACCGAACGCCTCGGCTCAAAGAGATAGACGCTGCTGCCGAGCACAGTTTCGTTCATTTGCTCGATCGGCGTCATATCGTCCAAAACCCAGATCGATCGACCGTGCGTCCCGAGTATAAGATCGTTTTCGCGCGGATGGATCAAAATATCGTCAACCGGCACGGTCGGGAGATTCAGCTTTAACGGGATCCAATTTTCGCCGCGGTTTTGCGAGGCGAATATGCCGAATTCGGTGCCGACAAACAACAAATTGGGATTTCGGGGGTGCTCGCGGATCACGTTCACGACGCCGCTATTCTGCGGCAGGTTTGACACGATCGATTTCCAATTTTCGCCGAAATCGCCGGTCGCAAAAACGTAAACTTTAAAGTCGCCGTTGCGATGCCCGTCGAAGGTTACATACGCCGTTCCCTCACCTGTACGCGAAGCGATGACGCGGCTTACATATGTGCCTTTTGGCAAATTCGGCACCTTGTCAACCACGTTCTTCCAGGTTTGGCCGTCGCGCGTTACCTGAAGGTTTCCATCGTCGGTTCCGGCCCACAAAACATTTTTGTTTATCGGCGATTCGGCGATGCTGGTGATCGTCGGATAATTCTGCACGCCGTCGTGCCGCGAACGCGTGTTTTTGTCGGGCACCTTGCCCATTATCGGCAGCGTGTTGCGATCGACGCCGGTAGTAAGATCCGGGCTCGCCTTTACCCATGAGTCGCCGCGGTTCGACGATTTGAAAACAAAATTCCCGGGGTAATAGATCGTTTTAGAATCAAACACGGAGATCAGGATCGGCGTGTTCCATTGAAACCTATAATCTTTTTCGCCTTCTTCCTCGCGCGGGCGGATCGATTTGCTTTCGCCGGTCAAGACATTACGGCGGAGCATATTTCCATCCTGTGATTCGGCATATACAATGTTCGTATCGTTTGGATCGGGCTGAGCAAAAAATCCGTCGCCTCCGCCGATGGTAAACCATTCGTCATTCGTTATGCCACGCGGGTTCATCGACATGCTCGGCCCGCACCATGTGTTGTTGTCCTGCAAACCGCCGCAGATCCGATAGGGCATCGCGTTGTCCGCGCCGATCTCGTAAAACTGGCCGAGCGGGACGGTATTGGCGTAATCCCACGTGCGGCCGCGGTCGTATGTGATGTTTATGCCGCCATCATTGCCGATGATCAGGTGATTCGAATCGTTCGGGTCGATCCAGATTCCGTGCGTGTCGGCATGCGGTGCACGCGCGAAATTACTGGTGAATGTCTTGCCGCCATCTTCGGAATACTGCATCGTTACGCCCGCGAGCCAGATACGCTGATCGTTATTCGGATCGATCCGGATTTGGCTGAAATACATCGGGCGCGGATTGCTGGCAATTTCGGCAACGCGCGTCCAGGTTTCGCCTTTGTCATTCGAACGATAGACCCCGCCGTTTGCGTGCTCGATCAATGCATAAACTATGTTCGTATCCTTTGGATAGATCGCGATCGCGTTGCGGCCCGTTTCAAGCAAATTATCCGGCCGCGGCGTCGGGGCGTTTTCCGTATCGTAAGGCATTCCTTTCGTGATCTTTTTCCAGGTGTCACCGCCGTCATTCGATCTATAGATCGCGCTGCCCTCGCCGCTTCCATTAAAGCCGAAGGCCGTTCGCCGGCGCTGATACATTGCCGCGTAAAGGATGTTCGGACTTTCGCGGTCGATAGCGATATCGGTTGCGCCCGTATCGTCGTTTACCTTCAAGACGTGCTGCCACGTCCGGCCGCCATCGGTGGTTTTGAATACCCCGCGTTCCGGATTGGCCGACCAAAGCTTGCCTAGGGCGGCGACATAAACGACGTCAGGATTTGTCGGGTGGACAACAATTCGGGCGATGTGCTCGGTTTCCGCAAGGCCCATATTTTTCCATGTCTTGCCGGCGTCGAGCGATCGATAAATGCCGTTGCCCCAGGATGAACTTTGTCTATTATTCGCTTCGCCGGTTCCGGCCCAGACGATCGACGGATTGGACGGCGATATAGCAATATCGCCAACGCTCGGCACGGACTCTTTATCGAAGATCGTATCCCACGACGTGCCGCCGTTTACAGATTTCAGAATGCCGCCTGACGCCATTGCGGCATAGATGACGCGCGTGTCATT